>JAEWCA010000367.1 GCA_023390875.1 Actinomycetes bacterium | reverse complement strand
CACCCGCCCGGGCGCGGCGGCGGCGCCCGCCCCCCACGACCCGGCTGGCATGCTGGAGCCATGACCGACGACCGCTCGCCGATCACCGTCCCGACAGGCATCCCCGCGCTCGACGCCGCCGGTGTGTCGCCCGTGCGGCAGGACCCCCAGGTCCTCGTCATCACGGGCATGTCCGGCGCGGGCCGCACCCGGGCGGCGGCCGTCCTGGAGGACCTCGACTGGTACGTCGTCGACAACCTGCCCGCGCAGATGCTCACGCACCTCGTGGGCATGCTCACGAGCGGTTCGGCGGGTGCGCGCGCGCAGCGTCTGGCCGCGGTGATCGACGTGCGCGGTCGCGAGTTCTTCCCGGCGCTGCAGGAGGTGCTCGACGGGCTGCGCGCCGCGGGCGTCGAGTACCGGATCCTCTTCCTCGACGCGTCCGACGAGGTGCTGGTCCGCCGGTTCGAGCAGGTCCGGCGCCCGCACCCGCTGCAGGGCGAGGGGCGCGTGCTCGACGGGATCGAGGCGGAGCGGGCGGTGCTGTCCGACCTGCGCGAACGTGCCGACACCGTGATCGACACGTCGGACCTCAACGTGCACGACCTCGCCCGAGAGGTCCGCATGGTCGTCGCCGGCACGTCGGAGGACGTGCTGCGCGTGACGGTCCTGTCGTTCGGCTTCAAGTACGGTCTGCCGCTCGACGCCGACCACGTGGTCGACGTCCGCTTCCTGTCGAACCCCTACTGGGTCACCGAGCTGCGGCACCTCACGGGCCGTGACGCGCCGGTGCGGGAGTACGTGCTCGGGCTGCCGGGCGCGACGACGTTCGTCGAACGGTACGTGGACGCGCTCGAGCCGGCGCTGGCCGGCTATCTCCACGAGGAGAAGCGCTACGTCACGATCGCCGTGGGCTGCACGGGCGGGAAGCACCGTTCGGTCGCGATCAGCGACGCCATCGCCACGCGGCTGCGTGAGCGCGGGCACCACGTGTCGGTCGCGGCGCGCGACCTCGGCAAGGAATGAGCACCCCGGCGACGCGACGCACGGACAGAGGCCTCGGGCCCGCCGTCGTCGCGCTCGGCGGCGGGCACGGCCTGTCGGCGACGCTGTCGTCGCTGCGGCTCATGACGGACCGGATCACGGCCGTGGTGACGGTCGCGGACGACGGCGGCTCGTCGGGCCGCCTGCGCGACGAGCTCGGCGTGCTCCCGCCGGGCGACCTGCGCATGGCGCTGGCCGCCTTGTGCGACGACTCCGACTGGGGGCGGACGTGGCGCGACGTGCTGCAGCACCGGTTCGCCTCGACGGGCGACCTGGACCAGCACGCGGTGGGCAACCTGCTGATCGTGGCCCTCTGGGAGCTGCTCGGGGACACCGTCGAGGGGCTCGACTGGGTCGGCCGGCTACTCGGTGCACGTGGCCGGGTGCTGCCGATGGCGGCCGTGCCGCTGGGGATCGAGGCGGACGTCCGGCGTCCTGACGGCACGACCGTCGTGGTCCGCGGGCAGAGCGCTGTCGCGACGACCGCCGGGTCGATCGTGCAGGTCCGGCTCGACCCGGCCGAGCCGCCCGCGTGCCCGGAGGCGGTCGCCGCGATCGACGCGGCGGACTGGATCGTGCTCGGGCCGGGCTCCTGGTACACGTCCGTCATGCCGCACCTGCTCGTCCCGGGTCTGCGTGACGCGCTGCTGCGGAGCCCGGCGCGCACGGTCCTCACGCTCAACCTGTCGCCCGAGGTGGACGGCGAGACCGACGGCATGCGCGCGCACGAGTACATCGAGGTGCTGCACGACCACGCGCCGGGTCTCCGCATCGACGCCGTGGTCGCGGACCCGGCGACCGTGGACGACCTCGAGACCCTGTCGGACCGCAGCGCGCAGATCGGTGCGCGCCTGCTGCTGCGGCAGGTCAGGCGCGGCGACGGCACCCCGCGGCACGACCCGTTGCGCCTGGCGGCCGCCTACCGCGACGTGCACGACGGGTTCCTCGGCGACGTCGGCACCCGGACGGACGGTCGCGGGTGAGGTGCGAGACCCGGTCCCGGACACGTGTCCCGGATGGCAGGATGACGCCATGGCATTGACGGCACAGGTCAAGGACGAGCTGGCTCGTCTGAAGGTGGACAAGACGTCCTGCCGCAAGGCCGAGGTCTCCGCGACGCTCAGGTTCGCGGGCGGACTCCACATCATCTCGGGGCGGATCGTCATCGAGGCGGAGCTCGACACGGGCATCGCCGCGCGTCGGCTCCGGCAGGCGATCGCCGAGGTCTACGGGCACGAGAGCGACATCATCGTCGTCTCCGGCGGCGGTCTGCGCCGGGGGAGCCGGTACGTGGTGCGCGTCGTGAAGGACGGCGAGTCGCTCGCACGTCAGACGGGTCTGCTCGACAACCGTGGGCGCCCGGTGCGTGGTCTGCCCCCGCAGGTCGTGTCCGCGGGCGTCGGCGAGGCAGAGGCGGCGTGGCGCGGCGCGTTCCTGGCGCACGGTTCCCTCACGGAGCCTGGACGCTCGTCGGCGCTCGAGGTGACGTGCCCGGGTCCCGAGGCGGCGCTCGCGCTGGTCGGTGCGGCCCGGCGCCTCGGGGTGTCGGCGAAGGCGCGCGAGGTCCGGGGGATCGACCGTGTGGTGATCCGCGACGGTGACGCGATCTCCGCGATGCTCGCGCGGCTCGGCGCGCACGAGACGATGCTCGTCTGGGAGGAGCGCCGCGTGCGGCGCGAGGTGCGCGGCACCGCGAACCGGCTGGCGAACTTCGACGACGCGAACCTGCGCCGGTCGGCGCGTGCGGCCGTCGCCGCGGGTGCCCGCGTCGAGCGTGCGTTCGAGATCCTCGGGGACGACCTCCCGGAGCACCTGCGCGAGGCGGGGGAGCTGCGGCTGGCGCACAAGGAGGCGTCGCTCGAGGAGCTCGGCAAGCTCGCGGAGCCGGCGCTCACCAAGGACGCGGTGGCCGGCCGTATCCGTCGCCTCCTGGCGACCGCGGACAAGCGGGCCCAGGAGCTGGGGATCCCCGACACCGAGGCCGGTCTGAGCCCGGAGCTCCTCGACCTCTGAGGAGGGGCATCCCACCAGACGGGACGCACGTCCCGCCAGGACCTCCGTCACTCGTCCTACCCGGTAGCGGGTATAGGCTCATGTCATCCGACCGTCACACGACCGTCACGTGCTGGGCACGAACGGGAATGGCGCCGGTCGAACGCACATCGGCGTGCGTGTCCCCACCACCAATTGTGTGCGCCGACCCCGTCGGCGCTGCCGAGGAGGGCAAGTGACCATCAAGGTCGGCATCAACGGCTTCGGCCGCATCGGCCGGAACTTCTACCGGGCCATCATCGCGTCGGGCGCGGACATCGAGATCGTCGGTGTCAACGACCTCACGGACAACAAGACGCTGGCTCACCTGCTCAAGTACGACACGGTCCTCGGCCGCTTCCCGCTGAGCGTCGAGTTCGACGACGAGAACATCATCGTCGACGGCAAGAAGATCCGTGCGCTCGAGGAGCGCGACCCGGCCAACCTCCCGTGGGCCGAGCTGGGCGCGGACATCGTCATCGAGTCGACCGGCTTCTTCACGGACGCCCTCAAGGCCAAGGCGCACATCGACGCCGGCGCCAAGAAGGTCATCATCTCGGCGCCCGCCAAGAACGAGGACGGCACGTTCGTCGTCGGCGTGAACCACACCGACTACGACGCGGCGACGCAGCACATCATCTCGAACGCGTCCTGCACCACGAACTGCCTCGCCCCGGTCGCCAAGGCCCTCAACGACGCCATCGGCATCGAGCGCGGCCTCATGACGACGATCCACGCCTACACGGGTGACCAGAACCTGCAGGACGGCCCGCACCGCGACCTGCGCCGTGCCCGTGCCGCCGCGCAGAACATCGTCCCGACGTCGACCGGTGCGGCCAAGGCCGTCGCCCTCGTGCTCCCCGAGCTCAAGGGCAAGCTCGACGGCTTCGCGCTCCGCGTGCCGACGATCACCGGCTCCGCGACGGACCTGACCTTCACCGCCTCGCGCGAGGTCACGGTCGACGAGGTCAACGCCGCGGTCAAGGCCGCCGCCGAGGGCCCGCTCAAGGGCGTCCTGGAGTACGTCGAGGACGAGATCGTCTCGAGCGACATCGTGACGAACCCGCACCAGAGCATCTTCGACTCGAAGCTCACCAAGGTGATCGGCGACCAGGTCAAGATCATCGCCTGGTACGACAACGAGTGGGGCTACTCGAACAGCCTCGTCGCGCTCACCCAGTACGTGGGCGACCGTCTCTGACGAGTCCCGCGTAGCACACGTCATGCGTCCGCGTGCGCCCCCGCCCCCGGCCCGGGGCCCGCGGGCGCGGGCGGGTCAGCCCCCCTCCGGG
>JAEWCA010000325.1 GCA_023390875.1 Actinomycetes bacterium | reverse complement strand
CTCCGCGGAGGGCCGGACCGGGCCGTGACGTGCGGGCGGTCAGCCTGCCGCGGGCGTGGCGAGCGCGGTCGCCGTCGCGAGGGCCTCGGGGATGGCCGCGAGGTGCGTGTGCGCGATCTCCATGGGCTCCCAGCCCGCGGCGCGGACGCCTGCGGTGTCGTTCTCCTCGTGCGCGAGGACGGCCGCGAGCACCGGGCCGAGCGGACCGGTCTGGTCGCGCATCGCGTCGGCGATCGCCTCCGAGACGCCGGAGCGCTCGATGATCGAGTCGACGCTGATCTGCAGGTGCGACGCGACGGCCGAGAGCATGCCCACGGTGTAGCCGGCGTCCGAGTTCGTGAGCCGCGCGACCGTGAGCGCACGCGTCAGGACCGACCACAGGGGCCCGACGGACGCGGCGCGCGCGTCGACGACCGAGGCCATCGCGAGCGCGAACAGCTGGCGCGGGCCGACGAGCACGACGGCCTGCCGCACCGAGTCGATGTGCCGGCGCACACCCGTCGCGCTCGAGTTCACGAGGTGCAGCACCCGCATCGTGAGCTCGGGGTCGGTGCCGATCACGCGGACCACGGCGTCCTGGTCCGGGTACTCGGCGCTCAGCAGGCGGACGAGCTCGAGGCACTGCACCTGACCGGCCGACAGCGGCCGCTCGGCCTCGGGGCGGCGGCGCTCGAACATCGGCCCCTGCAGCAGGTCGGCCCCGGCCTCCAGCGCGAAGTGGATGCGATCGCTGTTGTCCGCGCGCTCGGCGATGACGGTCGCGCCCTCGCCCTTCGCGCGCTCGACGAGCGAGCCGAAGTCGTCGTGCCGCTTGACGGTGTCGATCTTCACGTAGTCGACGAGCGTGAGCATCCGGTCGAGCTTGGAGGAGCCTGCGTACTCGCCGAGCGCGAGGCCGTAGCCGGCCATCTTGAGCGTCGCGGCCAGGTCGTACGCGTCGGGGCGGATCGCGAGCTCGCCGGGGATCTCGAGCACGAGCCCGTTGCCGGCGTAGGGGATCTCCACCTCGTCGGTGAAGATGCGCCGGGTCGCGCGCAGGACGAGCAGCTTGTCGCCGGTCAGCAGGTCGGGGTCGAGGATCCGGTACTGCGCCTCGACCTGCGGCTCGACGCGGTTCTCGGGCTCCTCGGTGCCGTCCGGCGCGAGCACGACACCGCGGACCGCGTACCCGAAGACGGAGCGGTCCGGGTGGACGACGGGCTGGCGGTGGATGACCGCGGAGCCGACGCGCGCGCTCGGTTCGTCCAGTGCATACATGGTGCTCCCCAGATGGCGGTGACGATCTTCCGTACACATCGGCAGGCCTCGGCCTGGGATGAGGGGAAAGCGGTCGGGTCAGCCGACCGGCGCACGCAGCGGCCAGTCCTCGTCGAGGACCGACTGCACGGCGCGTCCCGACCGCCGGTCCACGAGGACCGGGGCGAGGAGGTTCGCGGTCGGCGCGGCGCCGGCCGTCCCCGGGTGCACCACCACGAGCAGGACCACGTCGGCGGGGTCCGTGTCGGGACCGAGCGCGGACGGGTCGACCACCGGGCGGTAGTCGGGGAAGTAGAGCGTCGGGCTCACGACGAACAGCCGCACCTCGCGCGCGGACTCGTCGCCGTCGGGCACCGACCGCAGCGCGAACAGCGTGCCGGCGTCGTCGAGCGCGTCGAGCACGTAGCGGTCGCGGCCCGGGAGGCCCGGGAACGCGACGACCAGGTGCAGGTCCGCGGGCACGTCGCACGTGTCGCCGGCGACGGCGACCCGGACGGTGGCGGGCGCGAGGTTCATCGGAGGAAGTCCATCAGACTCGGCTGCAGGACCTTGGCCGCCGCGCCGAGAGCGCCCTGATATGCGACCTCCTGCATCTGCAGGCCGAGGATCGTCTCGGCGAGGTCGATGTCCTCGATCCCGGACAGCTGCGACTTGGTGGTGAGCTGCTGGCCCGTGATCGAGGTCTGCGCGGACGCGATCTGGTTCTGCCGGGCGCCGACCGCGGAGACCTCGGTGAGCATGGCCTCCATGCGCGCGTCGATCGCGTCGAGGTGCTGCGTGGGGTCGCCGCCGGACCGGAGCGTCGCGGACACCTGGTCGAGCAGCGCGAACACCGACCCGGCGCCCTCGCCGAACACCTGGGAGCCGTCGGCGTCGACGCGGACCGTCATGGCCTGCCCGACGCGGCGCTCGACGGGTGCGCTCGTCGCGGTGCCCGTCCACGCGTACGTCGTGCGGTCGAAGGCCTTGCCGGCGTCCGACGTGCCCGAGAACACCGAGCGGCCCACGTACGTCGAGTTCGCCTGGTCCATGATCGTGTCGCGGACCCCGTCGAGCTCGGCGGCGAGCGCGTCGCGCGACGTCTGGCCGAGCGCGCCGTCGCCGCCCTGCACCGTGAGGTCGCGGGCCCGGCGCAGCGCGGCGAGCGACGACGTGAGCGCCGAGTCGACCGTGGTGAGCCAGGAGTCGCCGTCGCTCGCGTTGCGCGCGTACTGCGTGAGAGCCCGCTGGTCGCCGCGGAGCCGCAGCATGTCGGACGCGCCGGCGGGGTCGTCGGACGGGACGTTGATCTTCTTCCCGCTCGACATCTGCGCCTGGAGCGCGGCCATCGACGTGAGGTTGCCCTGCAGGTTCGCCAGGGTCTGGCGCTGGATCGTCTGGTGCGTGATGCGCGAGATCATGGGCCGTTACCTTCCCACCAGGCCGGTGCGGTTGATGAGGGTGTCGAGCATCTCGTCGACGGCCGTCAGGACGCGCGCGGCGCCCTCGTAGGCCCGCTGGAACGCCAGCATGTTCACGGTCTCCTCGTCGGTGTCGACGCTGGTGATCGCGAGCTGCTGCTGCTCGGCGGTGGCCCGGGCGGCCTCGGCGACGTCGGCGCGGGAGCCCGCGCTCGCGGTCCGGACACCGAGCTCGACGACCGTCGAGCTCCACAGCGCGTCGGGGCCGGTCTTCGAGGAGCCGAGCGTCGCGAGCGTGTCGCCGACGGAGCCGTCGAGCGCACCCGCGCCGGGGGCGGCGACCGCGATGTCGACGGGGTCGGTGATCGCGACCCGCAGGCCCATCGCGGGGGACTGGCCGGGTGCGAACGTGAAGAAGTCGGTGCCGGTCGTGCCCGCGGTCGTGACCGCGCTCGTGTGCAGCGCGTTGACCTGCGTCGCGATGGCCGTCGCGAGGTCGTCGTAGCGTGCGGCGGCCTCGGTGAGCACGCCGCCCGTGCCGGCGGAGTCGGGCGGCGCGAGCACGGACAGGAGGCCCGCGACGCGGCCGGAGTCGAGCCCGACCTGCTGCGTGGGGCGGTCGGCCCAGACGACCGTGACGGGCTGGCCGGGCGTCGACGTGTCGCCGGTGGCCTGCTGGAACGTCGTCGCGCCCGTGACCGCGATCGCGTGCGGGCGGTTGCCGTTGACGAGCATGTTGCCCGCGACGAGCACGTCGAGCTGGCCGTCGGGCCGCTGCGAGACGGTCGCGCCGACGAGCGACGACAGCTGCGTGACGAGCAGGTCGCGCTGGTCGGCGAGCTCGTGCGCGGTGCCGCCCGCGTTGGTGATCTCGAGGATGCGCGCGTTGAGGTCGGCGACGCCGGCGGCGGTCGTGTTGACCTCCTCGACGAGCGAGGTCGTGGTCGAGCGGGCCTGCGTCCACTGCGTCTGCGCGGCGGTGTACAGCGTCTGGATGCGGCCGACGACGGCCTGCGAGTTCTCGAGGAGCACGGCGCGCGCCGACCCCTTGTCCGGGGTGTTGCTCACGTCGCCCCACGCGCTCCACATCGCGGACAGCTGCGTCGACAGGCCGTCCGCGCCGGGCTCGCCGGTGCTGGACTCGAGCGTGGTGTACGCCTCGGCGCGGGCCTTGAGGTAGGCGGCGCCGCCGGTCTGGGTGCGCAGCCGGGCGTCGACGAACGAGTCGCCCAGGCGCTGGATGCCGGACACGCGGGTGCCCTCGCCGGTGCCGTTCGGCACGGAGAACATCGACGGCACCTGCGCGGCGGGCAGCGACGACAGGGTCGCGCGCTGGCGGGTGTAGCCGACGGTGTTGGCGTTGGCGACGTTCTGGCCGGCGACGTCGAGGGCCTGGCGCTGGGCGATCAGCGAGCTCAGCGCGGTGCTGAGTCCGGAGAAGGTGCTCATGGGGTGGCGGGCTCCTCAGAAGGTGCGGTCGACGAGCTGCGCGACGCGCTCGGAGGGGGCGGACTGGCCGGTGACGTCGTACGTGCTGACGTCCTGCAGCGACGCGAGCGTCTCCTGCGTGGCCCGGTGGGACATGCGCAGGAGCTCGCGGTTGCCGTCGGCGAGCTGGCCGATCTCGGCGCTGAGCGAGGCGAACGCGTCGCGGTGCGCGCGGAGCAGCTCGTCCCAGGGGGCGGGGGCGTGCTCGGCGAGCAGCGCGAGGGGCGAGCCGGGGAGCAGGCCGAGGTGCATCGCGGCGGTGTCGGCGGCGACGGCGCGACCGAGCTCGGCCTGACGGATCTCGTCGAGCACGGTCTCGACCTCGCGGGTCGCGTGGGAGAGCCAGCGCGAGCGCCCGCTCGTGAGGATCATCTGCTCCTCCTCGAGCTTGAACAGGAGCAGCTCGAGCAGGTTCCGCTGGTGCCACAGCACCTCGGAGAGCCCGTTGAGGGGCATCGGGGGTCCTCCCAGTCCGACGTCGCGCCCCGGTTGCTCGGTGCGCGTCTGACTGAGGTATCGGCCGGGTGTGTCTGTTCCTGACGACTTTGACGGCCGGATGTGCGGGCGACGTCGTCGAAGCGGTTCCGCGCGCTATCTCCGGACGGTCCGGATGTGTCGGGATCGAAGCCGAATGTGATCTAGGTCACATCCATCGTCCTGGGTGGTGGCACCCACGTGGGCTTTCCTCGACTTCCTTCCGATTTGCCTACCGGTCTGTCAGAACTCACCCGGTTGCCCGGAGATATCGATGTGGCGAACGGCTCAAGGCCGGTCCGCGACCGACCGACCGACCTGAAGTGACAAGCACCACAGAGACACCCGAGCAGCTGGTCCTGCAGAACCTCCCGCTGGTGGGGTATGCCGTCAGCGAGCTGCTGCACCGCGTCCCGCCGACGGTCTCCCGCGACGAGCTCGCCTCCGCCGGCAGCCTGGCGCTCGTGCTGGCCGCCCGCGCGTACGACCCGTCCACCGGGGTGCCGTTCGCGCGCTACGCGTCCCTGCGCATCCGCGGCGCGCTCGTCGACGAGCTGCGCTCGATGGACTGGGCGTCGCGCGGCGCACGGCACCGTGTCCGTGAGCTCACCGCCACCACCGAGCGGCTCACCGCCGCGCTCAAGCGCCGTCCCACGCGCGAGGAGCTCGCCGAGGCGCTCGGCACGGACGTGCGCACCGTCGACGCCGCCGCGCGCGACGCCGAGCGCCGCGTGCTGTCGATGGACGCGACCGAGGGCATGGGCGCGACGCTCGTCGCCGACCCCGCCGCGGGCCCCGAGGAGGCCCTGCTCGTCGGTGAGCAGCAGGTGTGGCTGCGTGCCGCCGTGCAGTCGCTGCCCGATCGGCTGCGGATCGTGGTCGAGGGCATCTTCCTGCAGGACCGCACGGTCGCGGAGATCGCCGACGAGCTCGGCGTCACGCAGTCCCGCATCAGCCAGCTGCGCACCGAGGCGCTCGCACTCCTCAAGGACGGCATGAACGCCGGCCTCGACCCCGACCTCGTCAGCGCGCCCGCGCGCCCCGACGGCGTCGCCGAGCGTCGCCGCCAGAGCTACTTCGCGGCCGTCGCCGCTCGCGCCGCGCTCGCCACGGCCGTGCCCACGTCCGCGCGCATGTCCGGCGTCCCCACCCAGCGCAGCACGGTCGCTGCCGCTGACGACGCCCGCACGCCCGCAGTCACCCGCACGGCCTGAAAACTCGTCGCAGAAACTCCTCACACCGGGTCGGCGCTGCCGATGGAACGGGTAAGCCCACGGATGGGCGGCTCTGACCCGACACATGGAGGAAGATCACGATGGGTCTCTCGATCAACCAGAACATCGCGGCCACCAACGCGTACCGCAACCTGAGCAACACCCAGAACGACCTCTCGAAGTCGCTCGAGAAGCTGTCCTCGGGCTTCCGCATCAACCGTGCGGCGGACGACGCGGCCGGTCTGGCGATCTCCGAGGGCCTGCGCTCGCAGGTCGGTGGCCTCAAGGTCGCCGCCCGCAACGCCCAGGACGGCATCTCGGTCGTGCAGACCGCTGAGGGCGCCCTGACCGAGGTCCACTCGATCCTCCAGCGTGTGCGTGACCTGGCCGTCCAGGCCGGCAACGACTCGAACAACACCGAGGCGCGCGCCAACATCAAGACCGAGTCGGACAGCCTCGTCGCCGAGCTCGACCGCATCTCGCAGTCCACGAACTTCAACGGCACCAAGCTGCTCGACGGCTCGGCCGGCACGCTGAAGTTCCAGGTGGGTGCGGACGGCGACGCCAACTCGCAGATCTCCGTCGACCTGTCGGGCGCCAACGTCAAGGGCATCGCCTCCACCCTCGCGGGCGGCGACCTCACGACGACGGGCACCACGTTCGACCTCGCGACGGCCGGCGACCTGTCCGGCCTCGGTGGCGGCACGGCCTACACCTTCACGTCGACGAACGCCGGTGTGACGAAGACCGTCACCACGGCGAACATCGCGGGCTCCTTCACCAGCGTCGACTCCTTCGCGGACGCGCTGCGCAAGGACGCCGACTTCTCGGCCAACTTCTCGGTCTCCGTGAAGAAGGACGCGAACGGTGCGGGTGCCGGCATCGTCGTGACCGCCCTCGACGGCGGCCAGCTCAAGACGGCCGACAACGGCACGGCCGGTGGCGGCCTCGCCGCCGGTGTCGAGGGCACGCCGGTCACCGGCGGGCTCGCGTTCGACACCGCGACCAACGCCCAGGCCTCGGTCCGCATGATCGACGCGCAGATCGGCAAGATCTCCACGGCTCGCGCCAACCTCGGTGCGTACCAGAACCGGTTCGAGCACACGATCAAGAACGTCAACGTCGCGATCGAGAACCTGTCCGCCTCGGAGTCCCGCATCCGCGACACGGACATGGCGTCGGAGATGGTCTCCTTCACCCGCGCGCAGATCCTGTCGCAGGCCGGCACGGCGATGCTCGCGCAGGCCAACCAGATCCCCCAGGGCGTGCTCTCGCTCCTGCGGTGACCTGACCGGTGACCACCCGGTCACCACGTGAACGCACCGGTGGCGGGTCGGCGAAGGCCACCCGCCACCGGTGTCTCACACCCCCACACGAACGGACGGACGGATCTTCATGGCAGCGATGGGCATCGACGGGCTGGTCAGTGGTCTGAACACGACCGACCTGATCAACCAGCTCATGCAGGTCGAGTCCGCCCCGCAGACGGCGCTGAAGACCAAGCAGACGTCCGCGACGAACCTCGTCACGGCGCTGCAGTCCCTCAACACCAAGGTGTCGTCGCTGTTCGACGCCGCCACCAAGGCCGCCACGGCCACCAGCTGGTCCGCGACGAAGGCCACCGCGTCCGTGACGTCGGTCTCCGCGACCACCACCACGGGCGCGCAGCCCACCGAGCTGTCGTTCACGGTCGACTCGCTCGCGAGCAGCCAGATCTCCCTGACGAGGCCCACGGACCTCGCGAGCCTCACGGGCACCGGGAAGATCACGATCAAGGCGAAGGACGGCACGCTCACGGAGGTCGCCGTCGGCGCCGACGCCGCCGCGACCGCGCGCGCCATCTCGTCGTCGAAGGCGGGCGTCTCGGCGGTCGCCGTCAAGGTGGGTACGGACGGCACGCGGCTGCAGCTGACGGGCACCGCGTCCGGCGAGGACCACGCGTTCACCGTGTACGTCGGCAGCGCCGCCGAGGTCACGGCCGGCACGGCGACGCAGCTCGGCCTCGACGACACCCGGACCGCGTCGGACGCGAAGATCACGCTCTGGCCGCAGGCCGGCGCGGGCGTCGCGAAGCAGGTCTCGTCGTCCTCCAACACGTTCTCGGACGTGCTCGCGAACACGTCGATCACGGTCTCCAAGGTCGAGACCGACCCGGTGACGCTGACCGTCAAGCGCGACGACGCCGCGCTGCAGTCGCTCGCCTCCGGGGTCGTCGGCTCGCTCGGCGTCGTGCTGTCCGAGATCACGTCGCGCACCGCGAGCACGACCAGCACGAGCGACGACGGCCGCACGGTCGTCTCCGGCGGGCTGTTCTCGGGCGAGAGCAGCGTCCGTGAGCTCCAGCAGCAGCTCCAGTCCGCCGCGTCGTACCCGGTCGACGGCGTCTCGCCCTCGACCGTCGGGTTCGTGGTCGGCAAGGACGGCACGTTCACGTTCGACCAGGCGAAGTTCACCGAGGCCCTCGCGGCCGACCCGGACAAGGTCCAGAAGGTCGTCTCGGGCCTCGCCAAGCGCGTCGCGGACGTCGCGAGCAACGCCTCCGACAAGGTCGACGGCACCCTCACGCTCCAGATCACCGGTCAGCAGCAGATGGTCAAGGACCTCGGCGCGCAGATCGACAACTGGGACCTCCGCCTCGCGCAGCGCAGGGAGGGCCTGCAGGCCACCTACTCCGCGCTCGAGGTCACGCTGTCCAACCTCCAGTCGCAGTCGAGCTGGCTCGCGGGCCAGCTCGGCTCGCTCCCGAAGTCGAGCTGACGGAAGGGTCACCCATGCCTGACATCCGTTCCCGGTACATGGCCGACGCGGTCGCCACCGTCGGCCCCGCGCGCCTGCTCACGATGCTGTACGACCGCATGCTGCTCGACGTCGACCGCGCCGTCGAGGCGCTGCGTGCCGACGACCGCGGCGCGGCGACCGGGCACCTGGTGCACGCGCAGGAGATCGTCGCGGAGCTCATCGTGAGCCTCGACGAGAAGGCGTGGGACGGCGGCCCGCAGCTCATGTCGATCTACCGGTTCCTGCTCTCCGAGCTCATCGAGGCGGGGTCGCGCGGCGACGTCGAGCGTGCGCTCGCGTGCCGGGGGCTCGTCGAGCCGCTCGCGGAGGCGTGGCACGAGGCGGCCCGGTCGCTCGCGCACGTCGACGTCCCCACCCAGCCCGACGCGCCGGCGCTCGAGACCGCGACGTCGGTCGGCCTGCTCGGCGTCGGCTGACATGACCACCGTGGTGGCCGAGGTGGACGGCTGGCTCGCCGCCTGGACGCACGCGCTCGACGCGATCGAGCTCGACGTCGCGGCCGCCGAGGAGCTGCTGCGCACCGCGCACCTCACGCCCGTCGCCGAGGTCGCGGCGGCG
>JAEWCA010000266.1 GCA_023390875.1 Actinomycetes bacterium | reverse complement strand
CCGCCTGGGTGCCGGTCGTCGACGAGCCGCGCGGCGCGGCCGTGATGGGATGGGCGGACCCCGACGAAGGAGCTCGCGATGACGCGTCCGTGGATCCGCCCCCTGGGCGGGACCGGCCTGCAGGTGTCCGCCGTCTGCCTGGGCGGCGGCCCGCTGGGCAGCATGCCGCGGCTGTTCGGCCGCGACACCCCGGCGGAGGACGGCATCGCCACGGTGCTGGCCGCGCTCGACAGCCCGATCCGGTTCATCGACACGTCGAACGGGTACAGCGAGGGCGAGAGCGAGCGGCGCATCGGCGAGGCGCTGACCCGTGCGGGCGGTCTGCCGGACGACGTCGTGCTCGCGACGAAGGTCGACCCGCAGGGGTCGGACTACTCGGGCGACCGCGTGCGCGCGTCGGTCGACGAGAGCCGTACGCGCCTCGGCCTCGACCACCTGCCGCTCGTCCACCTGCACGACCCCGAGTTCCACGACTTCGCCGAGCTGTCCGCGCCGGGCGGTGCGGTCGACACGCTGGTCCGGCTCCGCGAGGAGGGGACCGTCGGCAAGATCGGCCTCGCCGGCGGCCGCGTGCAGGAGATCGCGAAGTACCTGGACCTGGGCGTGTTCGACGTGCTGCTGGTGCACAACCGGTGGACGCTGCTCGACCGCAGCGCAGGAGGCCTCATCGAGGAGGCGCTGCGTCAGGGCATGGGTGTGCTCAACGCGGCGGTGTACGGCGGCGGCATCCTCGCGAGCCAGGACGGCGGCCCGACGACGTACGGGTACCGGCCCGCGCCGCCCGAGGTGCTCGACGCCGTCGAGCAGATGCGCCGGGTGTGCGCCGCGTACGGCACGGACATCGCGACGGCCGCGCTGCAGTTCTCGCTGCGCGACGAGCGGATCTCGTCGACGATCGTCGGCATGAGCCGCCCGCAGCGGATCGCGGAGACGGTCGACGCGGCCACGACGGTCGTGCCGGACGCGATCTGGCCGGAGCTCGAGGCGCTCCTGCCGCCGGCGCACGTCTGGCTGGACGCCGAGGGCGCAGCCTGAGGGTTACCGTCGACGACATGAGTCGTGTCGTGGTGACGGGTGGCAGCGGAAAGCTCGGCCGGGCGGTCGTCGAGCACCTGGCGGAGCACGGGTGGGACGTCGTGAACGTCGACGTCGTCCCGCCGCCGCCGGGGCAGCCGGCGAGGTTCACGCTCGTGGACCTCACGGACCTGGGTCAGGTGACAGAGGCGCTCACCGGCATCGACGACCGGTACGAGGGCGTCGACGCGGTCGTCCACCTCGCGGCGATCCCCGCACCGGGGCTCCGGCCGAGCGGGGCGACGTTCGCGAACAACGTCGTCGCGACGCACCACGTGTTCAGCGCGGCCCGGCGGGCGGGCATCCGCAACGTCGTGTGGGCGTCGAGCGAGACCGTGCTGGGCCTGCCGTTCGAGACGCCGCCGCCGTACGTCCCGGTCGACGAGGAGTACGCGGTCCGGCCCGAGAGCACGTACTCGCTCGGCAAGGCCGTCGAGGAGGAGATGGCGCGGCACTTCACGCGCTGGGACCCGCAGGCCAAGCTCATCGGGCTGCGGTTCTCGAACGTCATGGTCGAGGAGGACTACCGGGCGTTCCCGCAGTTCACGGCGAAGGACCGGATCTGGAACCTGTGGAGCTACATCGACGCGCGCGACGGTGCGCTCGCGGTGCGGCTCGCCCTGGAGAGCGACCTCACCGGGTTCGAGGCGTTCATCATCGCGTCGCCCGACAACGTGCTCGGCGTGCCGTCGGCCGACCTCGTCGCGGAGCACTTCCCGGACGTGCCGGTGCGCCGGCCCATCGAGGGGAACGAGACGCTGCTGAGCATCGACAAGGCCCGCCGCCTGCTCGGCTACGAGCCGACGTACACGTGGCGCTCGCGCGTGCCGGGCGCGCAGGTCTGACGGTCCGCCGGAGAACGGGTCCAGCGGGCGCGTTCAGAGCGTGTCGCAGTACCGATCGGCATCCTCGGAGAAGTCGTCGGACGTGACGACGAGAGCCAACGGCGGGTCCGTGGCGTCGTGGTCCGCCACGAACGGGTCGAGGAGGATCTGGCCGGGCGTGAGTGCTGCGACGCTCTCCGGCGTCATGCTCGGGCCGTCGGCGGACGCTCCATGGAACGTCGACACCCCGATGTCGTAGGTGTGGCCCTCATGCAGGCGCGACGAGAATCCGTCGTCGAGCGGGAACGTGCCGGTGGGTCCGACCTCGTCGTCGAACGTCCACGTCGTGTAGGCGTCGCTGTCGAAGTCCCGCAGGTGGACCCGGTTCACCGACCCCTGGCACATCCGGACGACGACCGACAGAGATCCGTCCTGCTCACGCTGGAGCCCGACCACCCCGTCGGAGACCGGCGTGCAGGCGCTCAGCGACGCGACGGCGAGCAGGCCGGCGAGGCCGCCGAGAAGTCGTCGCAGCGTCATGCCCGGAGACTAGGGGCGGGCCGCGCGCGACCGGGTCGACGGGACGTCTCGATGCGGTGACGATCCCGCATCACCTGCGACACCCTCCGGCGTCCTGAGCGGCCGAGCCCGCGACCTCACCCGTGCGCGCCGGTATCAGGAGCCCAGGTCACGCCCCTTGAGGGAGTGCGACCCGCCAGGGGACGCACCCGTCGACTCCCTCGCGCCTGGAGCCCCTCATGAGTGCCGTCCCGTTCGCGTTCCTCGTCCATCCCCGGGCGCGCATCGCCGAGGACCTCGCCCGCGTGTGGCGCCCGCTCGGCCGCGTGCCGGAGGGCGTCGTGGAACGGGCCGTGCGCCGGCTGCCGCTGCCGCCGTTCTCGATGGCGCGCGTGCACCTGCCCGACGAGGGTCCCGAGCCGGTCGGCCACGTGGTGCTCGTGCCGTTCGGTGCGCGGCACCTGCTCGCGCAGCCGCACGAGGGCCGGGCGCGGGTGGACCGGGCGGTCGACCACGCGCTGCGGCTCGGTGCCGGCGTCGTCGGGCTCGGGGCCCTCACGGCGACCGTCACCGCCGGCGGTGTCACGC
>JAEWCA010000209.1 GCA_023390875.1 Actinomycetes bacterium | reverse complement strand
GCGGCGGCCCGGCGGTTGGAGACGCGGTCGACGAACGGCAGCCCGCCGCGCAGCACCTGCACGGTGCCGGGGGCGACGTTGCCGTCGGGCCCGCCGCCCGTGCGGTAGCGGGGCAGCCGCAGCGGCGCGCCCTTGGGCGGGATCGCGCCGTACGACCGCAGGGTCCCGTCGGGCTCGCGGACGGACGGCCCGAGCTGGATCTCGCCCGCGGCCCGGTCGAGCACGAACACCTCGTCCTCGGGTCCGTGGCCCGCGAACGACTCGACCTCGGTCCACTGCGCCCAGCCGGCGCCCGTGGCCACCTCGAGCACGGTGGGCGGGCCGGCGACGACGGGCCGGTGCTCGAGCGGGAACGCCTGCCCGGGCACCCCCTCGGACAGGCCGACGACCTCGTCGCGGATCGTCTCGGCGTGCACCGCGGGCACCGTGCCGCCGATGGTGAACGCGCCGGCCTCGCGCACGGTCGGCGACGCGCCGTACTTCGGGTAGCCCTCGTCGGGCTCGGTCACGCGGCACCGCAGCCACCCGGCGCGGACGCCGCCGAGCACGGACGCGGTGTGCGTGGCGGGCACGTGCAGCACCACGTCGCCCGCGCGGTTGAGACCGCCGGTGCCGTCGCTGTCGACGTCGCACGCGACCCACGTCCTGCCGTCCCACGCCTCCCACGCGAGCGGCGGGCGGCGGGGGTCGACGCCGACGCCCTGCACGGTGCAGTCGAACCGCAGCGCGATCACGCACGACGGCGCGGGGTCGTCGAGGCCGAGCAGCAGCGTGTCGTCGATCTGCGGCACCTCGGCGAACACCGGGAACGAGTCGCCCGAGGACAGCTGGTCGTCGCGGTCGACCTGCTCACCGCCCGGCCGCTGCGTCGCGACGTGCAGGAGCCTGCGGGGCGGGATCTCCAGCGGGCGTGTGGTCGTGAACACGACGGCCTCGTCGCGCTCGGTGCGGTTGGTCGCGGCCTCGGTGCCCTCGGGGACGACGACGACCTCGTCCTGCGCCGCGGACAGCCACATGACGAGGTCGACGGTCGCGGCGCCCGCGGGGTGCAGCGTGACGCCGAGCAGGTCGAGGAACGCGACGTACAGGCGGTCCGGGACGCGGTTGAGCCGGTAGAACAGCTCGTCGGCCATGAACGCGACCGTCTCGATGAGCGTCACGCCCGGGTCGGACACGTTGTGGTCCGTCCACTCGGGGCAGCGGCGCTGCACCATGCGCTTCGCGTCGTCCACCAGGTCCTGGAACCGGCGGTCGTCGAGGTTGGGGGAGGGCAGCACGGTCAGACTCCCGTCACGGGTCGCTCGTCGGGGATCGTGTAGAAGGGGAAGACGAGGTTGCGCGGGTCGTTGGTGCCGCGGATCGCGTAGCCGACGTCGATGTACAGCACGCCGCTGTCGACGTCGTCGAACCGGACCTGCACGTCACGCAGCTCGATGCGCGGCTCCCACCGGTCGAGCGCGACCCGCACGGCGTAGGCGATCGCGCCCGCCGTGGTGGCGTCGGCCGGCGCGAACACGTAGTCGTGCACGGCGCACCCGAACTCGGGCCGCATGGGCCGCTCGCCCGGGGCCGTCGCGAGGATCAGCCGGATGCTCTCCTCGATCTCGTGCCCCTCGCGGGAGAGCGCGATCCGGCCCGTCGCGTCCGACCGCACGGGGAACGACCACCCGGCGCCGATGAACTCCTGACCCATGGCCGGCCCCCCTAGTTGATCTTCACGAGGGCGCCGCGGATGGTGGCCATCGCGTTGCCGGAGACCTCGACCTGCGCGTCGGCGGCGACCTTGACCTGGGCACCCTTGATGTCCGTGGTGGCCGTGCCCTGCACGGTGACCTGCGGTGCCTTGAGCGTGAGCGACTTGGTGCCCTCGACGGACACGTCGATGCCCTTGACGCTCACGTTGCCCGCGGACGTCGTGACGGCCACGTTCTTCTTCGACTCGACCGTGACGTCCTGCTTCGCGACGACCTTGAGGGGCCCCTCGGACAGGATCTCGACGAGCGCCTGGCTCTTCTGCACCATGCGGATCTTCTGCGCGCCGCTGCCCGTCGAGATCACGAGCTCCTCCGCGCTGGGCGTCTCGATGTACTCGAACCGCATGCCGGTGCGGGACAGGAACACCCGCTTCTGCACCTTGCCGTCCGGGTTGCCGAACTGGCCGGTCTCGGGCTTGTCCTTGCCGTTGTAGAGCCCGCCCAGCACGTAGGGCCGGTCGGTCTCGCCGTTCTCGAACGCGACGAGCACCTCGTCGCCGACCTCGGGCAGCAGGTACGTGCCGCGGTTCGCCCCGGCACCGAGCGCCACGACGCGGGCCCAGCCGCTCTGGTAGGTGTCCGAGTACATCGGGAGCTTGATCTTGACCCGGCCCAGGTTCTCGGGGTCCTTGATGTCGGTGACGATCGCCTGCATGACGCCGTGCTGGCCGCGGTGCCCGTTGATCGTCGCGCCCGTGACGGCCCCGAACAGCGACCGCTCGGACGCGCCCGCGACGGTGAACGACGTGACGTACCCGGTGTCGGCGGCGAAGTCGTGCCGCACGGCGCTGAGCGTGTACTTCCCGTCGAACGGGCTGCCCATCTGCCGCAGCGTCACGGCCTCGCCCGCCTTCATGCGGGGGTTGCCGTGCACGACGCCCTCGAGCTCCGCGAAACCCGACGCGAGCCGGTCCGCGAGCGCCTTGGCCCGGGACTGGACCTGCGACGACGTGACGAGCGTGGGCGCGGCCTCGACGAACTTGGGGCTGCCGAACGTGTTCGCGAGCTTGACCGGGGTGACGTCCGCGAGCTCGGCGCTCGACGTCTTCGCGGGGACGGAGGCGACGACCTCCTTCTTCTGCTTGACGTCCCAGCCGCGCACCTCGACCTCGGGCACCTGGCCCGCGGCCGTGACGGTGGCCCGCAGCGACAGCAGGTTGACGCCGCGCTCCAGCACGAGCGGGTTCTCGCGGGCACCGTCGTTGCCCGACGGCGCGGTCGTCGCGAGCGTCGGCACCGCGAAGTCGAGCTTGCCGTCGACGACCCGGACGGTCGCGCCGATCTGCTCGGCGAGCGACTGCAGGAAGTCCCAGTCGTTGACGTTGTCCTGCGCCACGTGCTCGAGGACGGCCCCGGCGGTGACCTTGCCGAGCGGCACGCCGACGCGTCCGGCGACCTTGCGGACGATGTCGCCGGGCGTCATGTTGAGGTACGCCTCCATGCGGCGGCCGCGGAACAGCCGGTGCGACTTGTCCAGCCCGCGCACCACCGTGTGGAAGCCGTCCTGGTCGAGCTCCGCCTCGACGGCCGTGACCTCGCCCTTGAGCAGCGGCACCGGTCCGCCCGGCCCGCTCGACTGCACGGTGATCGCGACCTCGGCGCCGACCTTGAGGCCGCCCTTCGACAGGACCATCGCCTGCTCGTCGAGGAACCGCAGCACGAACATGTCGGGCACGTTCCGGCTCGAGTCGACGATCAAGCTCGACAGCAGGGGTGCGACGTCCGCGGGCAGGTCCGCCCCGTCGACCTGCACGAGCGGTGTCGCCGCGTGCTCCTCACCGAACGGCATCGGCCACCTCCCGGGTGCGTGCGGGCAGGCCCGCGGTCGGCTCCTCGACGGGCCCGCTCGGCGGCGCCGGTGACACCGGCTCGACCGACGCCGGACGGCGTCCGGGGTCGTGCAGCAGGTCGCTCTGCGCGGGCAGCAGCAGCCGCCCACCGGGCCGCAGCCGCGTCGGGTCGTCGATCCCGTTCGCCGCCGCGACCGCGCGCCACAGGCCCGGGTCGCCGTACTCGCGGTACGCGATCGCGGGCAGCGTGTCGCCCGACACCAGCACGTGCTCGCGGTGCGGGGCCTGGCCGCCCGACGTCGGGTTCGTCTTCGGCGGCGAGCCCGCGAGCTCCTCGAGCGTCACCGAGCACGTCGCGCGGATCGGCAGCCCCTCGGCCGTGAACAGCGTGTACTTCGCCGACACCGTCGACACGTACGCGAGGAAGCCCGTCAAGCCGCCCCACCGGAACTGCACCCACGGTGGAGAGTCCTTCTTCGCGGCGTGCGACGCCGTGGTCGGCACGCAGCACGAGAACAGCTTCTCGACGTTCTTCACGACGCTGTCGTCGTGCGTGTCCGACGCGTCGAAGAACATCTCGATCGTCAGCTTCGACGGCTGCGGGCCCTGGAACTGCGGCGGCGACGCCCGCGTCGTGCCCTTCGTCGTCGGGCGCGTCCACGACACCGTCTTGGAGAGCGAGAGCTCCTTGGGGTTGAACTGGAACTTGATCTCGCCGAGCGGTGCACCCGCCTTGTCGAGCGCACCGTCGGTCGACGGCTCGTTCATCATCAGCGACGCGTGCACCAGGCTGCCGCCGCCCGCCGAGGCGGCCGCCGCGTCGAACCCCACCGGCGACGGACTCATCACGCACCGCCCTTCGTGAACCCGTGGTGCGCGATCTCGACGGTCTCCGTGACGACCTTCGAGTTGTCGGGCTGCATCGACGGACCCGTCCAGCGCACCGGCACGATGCCCTCGAGCGACCAGGTGGCGATGACGTCGCCGTGCGCGTTCTTCGCGACGATCGACCCGGTGTGCCGCGAGAAGCCCGTCGCCATCGACGAGATCCACGCCGCGACCTTCTCCGTCGACTTCCCGAGCGGCCGGGTCAGCTTGATGTTCGGGTACTTGATCCGCGTCGGCAGCTGCCACACGAGCGTGTTGTTGCCGCCCTCCTCGCGCGTCTCCATGACGACCTCGGCGCCCAGCCCCTCGCAGGACGTGAACTCGCCCAGGTTCGTGTCGTCGAGCTTCACCTCGTAGCGGATGCCGATCGCGACGGTGACCTCGTCGTCCTTCATCGTGAGTCCCTCCCGTCCGCGCTCATGTCCCGTCCGCTGCTCGTCCCGCGCCTGCCGCTCGTCCCACGTCCGCTGGTCGTCCCACGTCCGCTGCTCATCACACGTCCGCCCTCATCCCGCGGCGCTCGCGGTCGACGAGCAGCTGGCCGCGCATCCGGCGCAGCATCGGGACCGTGAGCCGCCGGGCGAGCTCGTCGAGGTCGGCCGCCGACGCGCTCGCGAACGGTCCGCCCGGGTGCGCACC
>JAEWCA010000146.1 GCA_023390875.1 Actinomycetes bacterium | reverse complement strand
GCGCAGTCCGCCGCCCGCCGGCGCGGCCTCGCGCGGTCCGCCGTTGACGGCCGTCCAGGACGCGAGAACACTCCGAGACATGCACCCCGGCACGGGCGACGGCGCCCGATGAGCCCCCGCGACGACTACCGCGACCCGCTGGCGACCGCGCTGCACCGCGGGCTCGACTGGCTGGACCAGCTGCCTGAGCGGCCCATCCCGCCGGGAGTCGACGCCGACACGGTGAAGGACGCGCTGGGCCGCACGCTCCCGCAGACGACGCAGGACGCGCGCGAGGTCGTCGAGCGGCTGGCGGACGCGGTCGAGCCGGGTCTGCTGGCGAGCCAGTCGCCGCGGTTCTACGGGTGGGTCATCGGCGGTACGTACCCGGTGGCGCTCGCGGCGGACTGGCTGACGGGTGCGTGGGACCAGAACGGCGGCATGCGGTACGCGAGCCCGAGCACGACGGCCGTCGAGGACGTCGCCGCGGAGTGGCTGCTCGACCTGCTGGGCCTGCCGGCGCACTCGGGTGTCGGGTTCGTGACGGGGGCGACGACGGCGAACTTCGTCGGGCTCGCTGCTGGTCGCGAGCACGTGCTGGCGAAGGCCGGCTGGGACGTCAACGCGCACGGCCTGCAGGGCGCGCCGCGCGTGCGGGTGCTCGCGGGGGCCGAGCGGCACGGGTCGGTCGACCTCGCGCTGCGGTACCTGGGGCTGGGGGCGGCGACGCTCGTGCCGGCGGACGACCAGGGGCGGATCGTCGTCGACGCGCTCGCGGACGCGCTGGCCGCCGAGGACGGGCCGACGATCGTGTGCCTGCAGGCGGGCAACGTGCACTCGGGGGCGTTCGACGACGTCGGGGCGGCCGTGGCCGTCGCGCACGAGGCGGGTGCGTGGGTGCACGTCGACGGCGCGTTCGGGCTGTGGGCAGCGGCGTCCCCGCGTCTGCGGCATCTGATGGAGGGCTACGCCACCGCGGACTCGTGGGCGACGGACGCGCACAAGACGCTCAACGTGCCGTACGACTGCGGGGTCGCGATCGTCGCGTCACCGCAGGACGCGCACACCGCGATGGGCGTGCGGGCCGCGTACCTGGTCGCGGCGGAGGGGTCGTGGGACCCGCACGAGATGGCCCCCGAGATGTCGCGGCGGTCGCGCGGCGTGCCCGTGTGGGCGGTGCTCGCGTGGCTCGGGCGGGACGGGGTCGCGGCGCTCGTCGACCGGCTGGCCGACGGGGCGGCGGCGCTGGCCCGCGGGCTCGCGGACGTGCCGGGCGCCGAGGTGGTCAACGACGTCGTCTACACGCAGGTGTGCGTGGCGTTCGCGGACGACGCGACGACGTCGGCCGTCGCGACCGCGCTGCGGGACGAGGGTGTCGCGTACGCCTACCCGTCGCGGTGGCGCGGGCGGGACGTGGTCCGGTTCTCGGTCAGCAACTGGGCGACCGACGCGGACGAGGTGGCGGCGACGCTGGAGGCGGTCCGCCGGGCGGTCGCGACCGTCGCGGCCGTCGGCTGAGCGCTGCGCACGGGGTGCGGAGCTGCCGCGCGGCCGCGACGGCCGGTCGCCGTCAGTCGTGCGTGCGCTGCGTCGGGATGTCGTCGATCCGCGGGCCGTCGTGCGTCCGCTGCGTCGGGATGTCGTTGATCCGCTGACCGTCGAGGGGCCGACCGGCGACGACGAGCGTCTCGGTCTCGCCCAGGAACGGGTTGGCCGACGTGAACGCGGTCTCCTGCTCGAGGACGGACGCGCTCGGGGTGCTGGTGGTCATGGGTACCTCCTGGTGCCGTATTCAGTATCCAGTACACACCGGAACCCGGTGACAGTAGTAAGACGTTGGTCCACCTTCCAGTTCGGGTGCCGTCGGGGCGTTGTGAGAAAACTGACACGGTCATCCCGCCGACTGCGTGTACGGCTTCTCCGGCCAGTACGCCCACTCCTCGAACCACGACGCGCGGCCGTCGTCGTCGAACCGCACGACCCACAGGTCGCGGTACTCGTGCGGCTGGTCGCCGCCGTACCGGACCTCGACCCGCACCACCGCCGTGTCCCCCTGGACGGCGACCGGCTCGGCCGTCATCTCGAACGGGGTGTCGTCGTCCCAGAAGTCCCGGATCGCCGCGAGCCCCCGCAGCGGCGGGTCGTCGTACGGGCTGCGCAGGTACGACGCGTCGTCGGAGAACAGGCGCCCCACGGCCTCGACGTCACGCTCGCGCCACGCCCGCTCGTACTCGGCCACCCACGTCATGACCGCCGCCGGGTCCATGCGCCACCTCCTGGTCGCTCGTGCCGTCGGGGTCGAGTCTGACCCCGACGCCGCCGGGCGGCACCACGCCACGCCAGGGACGACACCCGCGTCCGTCCAGCGTGCCGACCTGCACGTCCGCGCACGGCGTGGGCCAGACTCTCGGGTGTGACCGACCTGCTCTCGACGCCCCGGCCGCGCACCGACGCGCCCGCGGCCGGCGACGGACCGGTGCACGCCCCCGACTGGTCGTGGCTCACCGACCCCGCCGACGAGCCCACGGCCGCCGACCTGGCCCGGGCCCGCGACGCGACCGACCTGCTGCTCGCCGAGCACGGCGTCACGTACGGCACCGACGCGCCCGACGGCGGCCGTCCGTGGCTCCTCGACCCCGCGCCCGTCATCGTCGACGAGACGGAGTGGAGCAGGCTCGACGCGGCGCTCGTGCAGCGCGCCGAGCTGCTCGACGCGGTGCTGCAGGACGTCTACGGCGCGCGCCGCCTGCTCACGGACGACCTGCTCCCGCCGACCGTCGTGCTCGGCCACCCCGGCTTCCTGCGGGCCGTCGACGGCCTGCGCATGCCCGGCGGCCGCGAGCTCGTCCTCACCGCCACGGACCTCGTGCGGGACACCGGCGGCGGGTGGTGCGCGGTCGGCGACCGCACGCAGGCGCCGTCGGGCGCGGGGTACGCGATGGAGGACCGCCGGGTCGTCGCGCAGGTCATGGCCGGGGTGTACCGGCAGGCGCCGATCCAGCGGCTCGGGCCGTTCTTCCAGGCGATGCGGCTCGCGCTGCGGGACGTCGCGCCGGGCGGTGTCGAGCAGCCGCACGTGGTGCTGCTGACGTCCGGGCCCGCGTCGGAGACCGCGTTCGACCAGGCGTACCTCGCGTCGATGCTCGGCCTGCCGCTCGTCGAGGGGTCCGACCTGCTGGTCCGCGAGGGGCGCGTGTGGATGCGCGGGCTCGACGGGCTCGAGCGGGTCGACGTGATCCTGCGACGGGTCGACGCCGAGTGGTGCGACCCGCTCGACCTGCGCACCGGGTCGCGGCTCGGCGTCCCCGGGCTGGTGCGGGCCGTGCGCCACGGGAACGTGAGCATCGTCAACCCGCTCGGCTCGTCCGTGCTGGAGAGCCCGGCGCTGCTGGCGTACCTGCCGCGGCTGGCCCGGACGGTGCTCGACCAGGACCTCGCGCTGCCGTCCGCGCCCACCTGGTGGTGCGGCGACGCGACGGCCCGGCAGCACGTGCTGACCCGGATGACGGACCTGGTGCTCCTGCCGGTCACGCGGGGCACCGGGGCGGGCGCGGTGCTGGGCTGGACGCTGAGCCACCGCGAGCGCACCGAGCTCGCCGCGCGCATCGAGGCCGAGCCGTGGGCGTGGGTCGGCCAGGAGGCCGTCCGGCCGGCGGGTCCGGTGGTCGACGAGAGCGAGTTGGGCGTCGGGAGCGAGCAGCCCGCCGCCGCGGCGTCGTCCGGGCCACGGGCCGCCGTGCTGCGCACG
>JAEWCA010000140.1 GCA_023390875.1 Actinomycetes bacterium | reverse complement strand
AGCGTGCTGCTCGACGACCGCGTGGGCGCCCGCGCCGCCGCGCAGCACCTGCTCGACCTGGGCCACCGCCGCATCGGCATCCTCACCACCGCGAACGACCGGCCCGTCGGCATCGCCCCCGACCCCGCGACCGCCGGCGTCGGCTACGTGTCGCGCGAGCGCGTCGAGGGATGGATGAGCGCGCTCGGACCGGCCGGCGCCGACGTGACCGTCGTGCACCTGCCCGACAACACCGAGGCGAACGCCGAGGAGGGCGCGCAGATCCTGCTCGACCTCGACGACCGCCCGACGGCCGTCCTGTGCTTCTCCGACCTCGTCGCGTGGACGTTCGAGCGGGTCGCGCGGGCGCGGGGCGTGCGGGTGCCGGAGGACATGTCGGTGGTCGGGTACGACGACAGCCCGATCGCGCGTCGTGCGCAGCCCGCGCTCACCACCGTGCGGCAGGACCTCGACGCCAAGGGCCGGGCTGCCGCGACCGCGCTCACGCGAGCGATCGCCCGGTCGCGCGGCGACGCGTCCGTCGGCGAGGGGCCGGACGCCGTGCGGGTGCCCACCGAGCTCGTGGTCCGCGAGAGCACCGGGCCGGTCCCCGCCTAGTCCTGCGGGGTCGCCGCCGCGCAGGCCGCGACGAGCAGCTCGGCCGCCCGTCGGATGTCGTCGACCTGGGCGCGCTCGAGGCCGAGCCGCTCGACCATCGTCGCGGGGATGTCGACGGCCTGCGCCCGCATCCGGCGGCCGGCGTCGGTGAGCACGATCGCGAGCGCGCGCTCGTCATCCGGGTCCTTCTCCCGCCGGACGAGCCGCATGGCCTCCAGTCGCCGGACCAGCGGCGACGTGGTCGCGGGCTCGAGGTGCAGCAGCGCGGCGAGCTCTTTCAGCGAGAGCCGGTCGTACTGCCAGAGGGCGAGCATCGCGAGGTACTGCGGGTGCGTGAGGCCCAGCGGTGCGAGCAGGGGCCGGTAGAAGCCGACGAGGGCGCGCGCCGCCGCGGAGACCGTCAGGCACACCTGCGCCTCGACGGCGAGGGGGTCGACCACCGCTTCGCTCATGCGTCGAGGATAGATCGTGTGCTTATAGTGAGTGCACTAACTATGAGGAGGCGTGCGATGGCCGAGCGGCGGCGCAGGGACCTGACCGAGTGGCTGCTGACCTACCTGGGCCCCGCGCAGATCAGCCCGGTCCGCGCCCGGGGACGCGCACGCACGGACGACGAGCGCGAGCGCGACGAGCGGCTGCGCGCCGACTTCGACCGGGTGGTCGGTGGGCCGGGAGGCCGGTCGTTCCTCGTCGAACGGCCCGAGCAGCGCGACTGACGGTGTCGCGGCTCAGCCGAACATGTCCTCGATGCCGGCACGACGGTCCTGCGTGACCCGCAGCACCTCGGCCACGCAGATGCGGCCCTCGTACTCGTAGATCGACCCCGCGTCGTCGCTGATCGAGATGCCGGTGCCCAGGCAGTCCTCCATCGGGATCACCTCGCGGCCACCGGCCTCGACCGTCAGCCCGGTGTCGGTGCCGAGGACCGTCGCCGTGACCGCCGCGTCGCTCTCGTTGATGATCGCGAAGCCGTCGGTGCTCTTGCCGTTGTTGCTGGCGCCCGCGGTCCCGTGGCCGTCGCAGGCACCGAGCAGGAGCGTCAGGGCGGTCGCCGTGACGGTCACGACGGCGGCCCGGGTGCCGTGCGTCATGCCGACACTGTGCCCGAACGGAGCCCGCCGCGAGGTGCGTTCCGGCTAGTCCACCCGGACGTCGAGGCCCATCGCCTCGACGATCACCACGGCCTGCGGCAGCGTGATCACGGCCCGCCGCAGCGTCACCGTGGACAGGTCGATGCCGACGAGGTCGCTGCCTCGCAGGTCGCACCCGGACAGGTCGGCGCGGTGCAGCGTCGCACCGGTGAGGTCGCAGTCGCGCACCGTGGACCCGACGAGCGTCGCGCCCGTGAGGTCGGCCTCCCGCAGGCGGACGCCGCGCAGCTCCGCCGAACGCAGGTCGGCCGCGGGGAGCTCGACGAACGACCAGTTGCCGCCGTCGACCCGCATGACCTCGAACGTGCACCGGTCGAACACGCTGCCGATGAGCTTGCAGCGCTCGAGCCGGGTGTCGAAGAACGTGACGCCGTTGAACGTGCAGTTGCTGAACGCGGTGTCGACGTGCACGGACGCGTTGAGCTTGACGTCGCGGAACGTGCACCCGTCGAACACCGCGCCCGTGGTCTGCACCTCGGTCATGTCGACGCCGACGAACGCGACCTGCTCGAACGTCTCGCCCGACAGGTCCCGCGCGTACCAGTCCTCGCCTCGCACGGTGGTCGTCGGCACGGCCTGCTCCTTCGTCATCCGGACATCCTGGCGCAGCGCGCCGGCGGACGACGACGCCCCGGGGGGGGGTGAGGACCCCCGGGGCGTCGGTCCGGCGCAGGGTCAGTGGTGGTCGCGCGGACCCTGGGCGCGCGGGTCGAGCCGCAGCGCGTCCCGGATCGTGAAGAACAGGTCCGTCTGGTCCGTCAGGCCCACGACGTTCGCGGCCCGCGGCCCGTACGCCGCGATCCGCACCTGCGTGCCGGTGTGGTCCTGCGACCCGCCGGTGTCGGCCGTGCCGTACGCGACCGTCATCGGCTTGCCGTCGGCCGTGAGCAGCGTCCGCGTGAGGCCGGGCGTGAGGGTGTTCGGGTACACGATCTGGCTCGAGTGGCCGTGGTCCGCGGTGACGACGACGAGCGTGCGCCCGTCCTTCATCGCGAACTGCAGGGCGGCCTGGACGGCCTCGTCGAGGTCGACCGTCTCGCCGATCTGGCCGCACGGGTCCGCGGCGTGGTCCTGCTTGTCGATGCTCGCGCCCTCGACCTGCAGGAAGAAGCCCTTGCCGCCGCGCTTGTCGTCGAGCAGCGCGATCGCCTTCTGCGTCATCGCCGCCAGGCTCGGGCGGGCCGCCGTGTACGCCGGGTTGGGCGTGCAGGTGACGGCAGGCTCGGTGCCGCCGGTGTGCGTGGCGAGCGGCCCGGTCCACCGGACGGGCATGTTGCCCGGCGCGAACAGGCCCAGGACGGGCGACTTCTGGTCGGCCTTCCTGACGGCGTCGAGGCCGGCCGCGTCCGTCACGACCTGGTAGCCGCGCTCCTTGGCCTGCTGCAGCAGCGTCTTGCCGGCCCACTGGCCGGCGACGGCCTGCTCGTCGAACGACTTCGCGCCGCCGCCGAGCGTCACGTCGGCGCGCGTGCCGATGAGCTGCTCGGTGATCGAGCCGAGGCCGCCGTTCTGCAGCGCGTTCGTCGGGCACTTCGTCGTCGTGACGGTCGGCGCGTAACAGGACCGGTCGGTCACGTGCGCGACCTGCACGGCCGGGGTCGCGTCCTGCAGCTCGGCGGTGCTCACGTCGCCCGTGCGCAGGCCGTTCGCGCGCGCGAGCTCGAGCAGCGTGCGCTGCGGCGCCCCGTGCACGTCGACGGAGATCGCGCCGTTGTACGTCTTCGTGCCCGTCGCCCAGCCCGAGCCGGACGCGGCCGAGTCGGTCACGTAGTCCGGCCTGCCGTCCGTCTTGTCGAGCGAGTACGTCGTGTACTGGCCCGTGAGCGGCAGCGCGTCGATGCCCGCGAAGCGGCCGGCCGCGCCGAGCTGGTAGTTGCGGGCGACCGTGATCTCGGAGTCGCCCATCCCGTCGCCGATGAGCAGGATGACGTTGCGGGCCGGACCGCCCTGGACGGCGTCCCGCACCGCGTTCGTCTGGTCCCCGGACAGGCGCCGGGCCTGGCCGTTGCCCGTGAGGTCCGACGTGGTGGCCCAGGCGGCCGCGCCGCCGAGCACCAGCGCTCCGGCGGTCACCGCCGCCGCGATCGGACGGACAGCTCGTGTCCTCATGGTGGTCCTTCCCCGGTAGTCCCCCTGCCGCGACGGACGTCGCGCGAGGAGTCGACCGGGTGAAAGTGACGGCGAGGTGAGATCAGGAGGAACGGGACACGTCGGTCAGGCGGACGGCCCGGTCTCCTCGAGCAGCCGCAGGGCCGCGCTGACCCGGGGGTTGCGGCTCGGGTCGGTGTCGATGCCGAGAGTCGCGTACATGGCGTTGACGTGGTTCTGCACGGACTTCTCGGTGATGCCGAGCCGGGTGCCGATGCCCGCGTTGGACAGTCCCGCGGCCAGCAGACGGAGCACGTCGTACTGCCGGTCGGTGAGCCGGGCCACCGCCGAACCCGCCCGCGGCGTCATCCGGGCGAGGAGCGCCGGGTCGAGCACCGTCTCGCCGACCGCCGCGGCCCGCACCGCTGCGACCAGCACCTCCTCGCTCGTCGACGACGTCTTCGACAGGTAGCCCCACCCCGCGGCGACGTCCCGCGGAAGGTCGAGCAGGAGGTCCATCGCGTCGTGCGCGGACAGCAGCAGGATGCCGAGATCGGGCTGCGCGCGGCGCAGCGTGACGCCGAGCGCGATGCCGTTGCCGTCGGGCAGGTCGATGTCCAGGACGGCGACGTGAGCCATCCCCGGACGCAGCACGCGGGTCGCCTCGGTGACGGTCCCGACCGCCGCGACGACGTGCAGCCCGGGGGTGTCGTCGAGCATGCGTTCGAGCATCGAGCGGAACAACGGCTGGTCTTCGACCACGGCGACGCGCACGGGGTCGGTGGTGGGAACGCTCATCGCCGCCAGTATCGTCGGAGCGGTGGCCCGATGCGCGGCACACGCCCCGGAGCACCGCCGCGAGCGCCCGACCGGGGGACGCGACCAGACGCCGACAGGGTGACCACGATGACGACGACGAGCCGCGAGCAGGCGCCCGCCGGCGCACCTGCGGGCGCGCCCGCCGAGCCCGCCGTCGTCCAGGCCGCCCGGGTCGCCGACCTCCACAACGACCGGCTCGTGCTGCTGCGCGTCACGGTCGTCGTCGCGACCGGCTACGCCGTCGGGGCGTCGCTGCAGAGCGCGTACGTCTACGCGCAGCTGATCCCGGGCTGGGACGCCGTCACGGTCTGGCAGCGGCTCGCCGCCAACGCGCTCGCCGTGCTCGCGCTGGTCACCACGCTCGCGGGACTGCGGGCCTGGCGGGCCACGAAGGTCTGGCAGATGCTGCTCGCCGCGGTCGGCGGCTCGATCGCCGCGGCGGGCACCCGGCTCGCGGCCCAGGTCGCGTTCGGCGTGTACGTCGACCCCGACGCCGAGACCCAGCAGGCCGAGCTGCTCAGCGGGTTCGCGATCGCGATGATCTCCGCGTCGATCGGCTACTGGGGCCTCGTGTCCCGGCGGCGGTCCCGGGCGCGCACGCGCGCCGCCGAACGCGACGCCGTGCTCGTCGAGCTCGCCGTGCAGGCGCTCGAGCAGGAGGAGATCCGCGTGCGCCGCGAGGTCGCCGAGGGTCTGCACGGCACGCTGCAGCAGAAGCTCGTGCTCGTCGACGCCCGGCTCGCGTCGGTGCTCTCGCACGTCGGCACCGGGCTCGACGACCACGACCGCGCCTCGCTCGACTGGGTGCGCTCCGAGCTCGACCAGGCGCGGCAGATCGACGTCCGCGAGATGAGCCGGCTGCTCTACCCCGACCGGCTCGAGCTCGGGCTCGTCCCGGCCGTCCGCGCCCTGCTCGGTCGGCTGCCCGCGAGCATCGCGACGCAGCTCGAGGTCGCGGACGAGGTCCGCCGGGTCGACGACCCGTGCGGCAGCCACCTGTCGCTGTCCGAGCGGCTGCTCGCCGTCCGTGTCGTCGAGGAGGGCGTGACGAACGCGCTCAAGCACGGCCCGGCGTCCAAGGTGCGGGTCGACCTGACGATGGACGGCGAGGAGCTGGTCGTCGTGGTCGAGAACGACGGCGAGACGTACGACCCGGCGTCGGCGGGTGCTGCGTCGGGCACCGCGCGGATCGGTCACCGGCTCGCGCTCGTCGGCGGCAGCGTGGCCCTGCGGCCCGGGAAGGTGCGGGGCGCACGCCTCGAGGCGCGGATGCCGCTCGGGGCGCACGACGCCTGAGCGTCACCCGATCGGCCCAGTCGGCCCGCGCGGCGAATGATCCGGATCGTCCGGGAGCGCGGCGGTCCGTCCCGGGTGAAGAAGACGGACATCCTGACGGCCCCGGGTGCTGGCACCCACCCCGCCCCGAGATCGGTTGCCGAAGACACCTACGTTCACGGCTGGCAGCTCGACGCCCCCGTGAGCGGGTCTCGGTGAGGTGCCGATGCCCACGGCACCACACGATCAGGAGAACACCATGGCTTCCTCGAAGTCCTCGAAGTCCCGCAAGGGCATCGCCGTCGCCCTCGCGGTCCTCGGTGTCGCCGGCCTCTCGCTGGCGTCCGCCACGCAGCTGAACCTCAACACGAACAGCTCGCAGTTCCAGGCGGGCGTGCAGACGGTCGCGAACTGCCAGCCGGCCGGCCAGGACATCACGGTGGGCTTCGGCGCCCCGACGCTGACGTCCGGCACGTACGGCACGACGACGGTCGAGTTCCGCAACGTGTCGACCGCGTGCGCGAGCAAGCTCTCGCGCGTCGCGCTCACCTACGGCACGACCCCGGCCACGGTCGAGGTCCCCTCGGCCACCACGGGCACCGCGGTCGCGCTGACGAACGTCACGGCCGGCTACGGCACCCTCTCGGTGACGCTGCCCGCCGCCGTCGCCGCCGACGCGGTGACCAAGGTCGCCCTCACCATCTACGGCTGAGAACCGCACCCCGATGGGCCGACCGGTCGACACCGCAGCACCCGGCGCGCACCTCGCGCGCCGGGTGCTGCGCGTCGTCCTGTCGGTCCTGTTCTACGGCGCCGTCGTGGGCGCCGGGTGGCTGGTGTGGCCGACGAGCCTCGGGGGCTGCACCACGCTGACCGTGGTCTCCGGGCACTCGATGGAGCCCACGTACTACACGGGCGACCTAGTCGTCTCGCGGTGCGGCACCCCGCAGGTGGGCGACGTCGTCGTCTACGAGCCCGAGGGCTACGGCGGTGCGCGCGTCATCCACCGCCTCATCGGCGGCAACGGTGCGTCCGGGTGGCAGGTCCAGGGTGACAACAACTCGTGGATCGACCCGTTCAGCCCGACGGACGACGACGTGGTCGGCATCGCGCGCGTGCACGTCCCGAAGCTCGGGCTGCTGGGCCGGTCCGTGATGTCGCCCCTCGTGTGGGGCTCGCTCATCGTCATCGCGATCGGGCTGCTCGTGTGGCCGCGCGGGGAGGACGACGAGGACGAGACGTCCGACGACGCGACGACCGCCGCCGACGGCGTGCCGGCGCCACCCGACGAGGACCGCCCGGTCGACGCGCCCGTCGGCGCCGCGCCGACCCCCTCGTCATGACGCGCGTGTCACGGCGGTTCGCCGTGAGCGCGATCGTGGCCCTGCTCTGCCTCGCGGTCGCGGGCCTGTCGACCGCCGGCGCCGCGAGCCTGCGGCTGGTCGGCGGCACGTCCCCCTACGACCAGGTCGGTCCGCGGTGCACCGCCGGTCCCGCCGTCGTGCAGCCGACCGGCACCGCGACCGGCGGCCAGTACACGCAGGTGCGCGTCACGGGCCTGACCGGCACGTGCGCGTCGGGCCGGGTGATCGTGTCGACGTCGACCGGCGCGGTGGTGCTCGACGGCACCGGCACCGTCGCGGGCGGCGCGTTCACCGCGACGGCCGCGGTGCCGTTCACCCCGCCGAGCTCGTCGTCCGGGAAGGCGTTCGTCTCCGTCGACACGTGGCCCGTGCCGGCGTCGTGGACGTTCGCGCCCGTCAGCGGCGGCTCGTGCGTCGTCGTCGGGCCCAACCCGTCCGGTGCGACGTGCGCGGTGTCGTTCGGCCCGGACACCGACGGCCGGGCGGACGTCTACAACATCAAGGCGACCGTCACGACGACGAGCCAGCAGCCCGTGCAGTGGCAGGCGACGTTCGACTTCGCCAACCTCACGAGCTTCCCGTTCGTCGCCCGCTACGTCGGCGAGTACGCGGGCAACTGGGCCTTGCAGCCGCTCCCGGCGGGCTTCTGCTCGGGCTCGACGCGCGTCGTCACGTACCAGGGCCAGTCGAACCGCGGCACGCAGCACGTGTCGGCGGGCTCGCCCCTCACGCTCGACTTCGTCGGGTCCCTCACGTCGCCGGTCGGCAACAACGTGGTCTACAGCTGCCCCTGACGCCGCGACGGCCCCTACGGCTCGACGGGGCTGAGCTCGGGGCGCTTCGGCACCCGCAGGTCGCCCGACGAGCGGCCGCGCAGCCTGCGGGTCGCCCACGGGTACACGTGCTCGCGGAACCACAGCGCGTCCTCGCGGGCCTGCTCGAGACGGGGGACGGGCGGCAGCGGCGTCAGCGGGTCGTCCCACGCCTCGTCGTCCGGTGCCAGGCCGAGCCCGACGAGCGCGGCCTGCGCCACGCGCGCGTGCCCCTCGGTCGTCAGGTGGATGCGGTCCTCGGACCACATCCGCCAGTCCCGCAGCGACCGCATGCCCCACAGGTCGAGCACGAACGCACCCTGCCGCCGGGCGATCGACCACACGTGCGTGTTGTAGAGGCCGACCCGGCTGCGGGTCGACCGGATGAGCGGGCTGTCGCCCGCGTCCGCACCCGTCGCGAGCAGCACGTCCGCGCCGGTGGCTCGCACGCGCGCGACGGCGGCCTCGAGGTTGCGCGCGAGCCGGTCGATGTCGGCGGCCGGCCGCAGCATGTCGTTGTAGCCGCCGATGAGGCTCACGAGGTCGGGCTGCAGCGCGAGCGCCTTCGGGAGCTGCTCGCCGAGGATCGGGCGCAGCAGGCGCCCCCGGATCGCGAGGTTCGCGTACTCGAGCGGGCTCTCGCCCGCCGCGACGCGGCGCGCCGAGATCCGCGACGCGACGACGTCCGCCCAGCCGCGCTGGGGCGCGTCGCGGCCGTCCGGGTCGTCCCACAGGCCCTCCGTGAACGAGTCGCCGACGGCGACGTAGCGGGACCAGCGCGGGGCAGGGACGGGGGAGCCGTTCACGTTCACGTCCGCCATTGTGCACACGGTCCGCAGCGACCGGTCAGGGCAGCGTCCAGTCGACCGGTGCGGCGCCCTGCGCCTCGAGCAGGCGGTTGACCGCCGAGAACGGCCGCGACCCGAAGAACCCGCGGCTCGCCGACAGGGGCGACGGGTGCACCGACTCGACGGTCGGCACGGCCCCGAGGGCCGGCTTGAGCGACTGCGCGTCGCGGCCCCACAGCACCGCGACCAGCGGTCCGCCGCGCTCGACGAGCGCCGCGATGGCCCGGTCCGTCACCGCCTCCCAGCCGCGGCGCCGGTGCGACGCCGGCGCGCCCGGGCGCACCGTGAGGACCCTGTTGAGCAGCATCACGCCCTGGTCGGCCCACGGCGACAGGTCGCCGGAGGTCGGCACCGGGACGCCGACGTCGGCCACGAGCTCACGGAAGATGTTGTCGAGCGACCGGGGCAGCGGCCGCACGTCGGGCTGCACCGAGAACGACAGCCCCATGGGGTGGCCGGGCGTCGGGTAGGGGTCCTGCCCGACGACGAGCACGCGCACGTCGGCCATCGGCCGCGCGAACGCCCGCAGCACCGCGTCGCCCGCCGGCAGGTACCCGTGCCCCGCGGCGACCTCGTCGCGCAGGAACTGCCCCGCGGCCCGGATCTGCGGCTCGACGGGCGCCAGGGCCTGCGCCCAGTCGGCGGAGACGAGGGTGTCCAGGGCGGCCGGCGTCACGCGGCGAGAGTACCCGCGCACGTGCGCTTGCGCGGGGCGGGTGACGTGCGGCGCGCGCGAATGACACGGCTGTGATTACCGCCGTACGATGGCCGCCGTCGACAGCCCGGCCCCGGCACCCGGACCGGCTCGCCCCGGCCCGCAGACCGGCCGGCACCCGCGCAAGGAGGACCCCATGGACGCCGCGGCGCTCACGCTCGAGACGCTCTCCGCCGGCACCACCGGGACGTCCGGCCTCTCGGAGCGCGACGAGCAGATCCTCGCGTTCGAGCGCCAGTGGTGGAAGTACGCGGGCGCCAAGGAGCAGGCCATCCGCGAGCTGTTCGACATGTCGGCCACGCGCTACTACCAGGTCGTCAACGCGCTCATCGACGACCCCGCGGCCCTCGCGCACGACCCGATGCTCGTCAAGCGTCTGCGCCGCATGCGCTCGTCCCGCCAGCGGGCCCGCACCGCGCGTCGGCTCGGCGCCGACGCCTGACGACAGTCCGAGCGGCTAGCCTGTCGGCCGTGAGCAAGGCCGACTACCCCTACCCGGACGACGAGTTCGACCGCGCCGCCGACGCCGACCCGGACGTCCCGCGCGGCGTGCACCGGGCACCGCGCACCGCGTGGAGCCGCTGGTGGCCGTTCCTCGCCGTCATCGTGCTCGCGCCGCTGCTCGCGTTCGGCGCCGTCACGGTGTGGGGCATCGTCAACGACAGCTCGATGAACGACGCGAACGACTCCGGCGTCAACGCGCCGGAGGACAGCACGGCGGACGACGGCGGCGACGGCACCGGGACGCCCCCGGACGAGACCGGCGCCGAGGAGCCCGCACCGGAGACGTCCGAGCCCGCGGCACCGACGCCCGTCTACTCGACGCCCGTCACGGTGCTCAACGGCGCCGGGATCAAGGGGCTCGCCGGGGACCAGGCCGCCAAGCTCACCGCGGCCGGCTTCACGGCCGTCGACACCGGCAACGTGTCGGGGACCAAGCCGGCGCAGAACACCGTCTACTACAAGAGCGAGGACCTCAAGGACACCGCGACCGCGGTCGGCCAGGCCCTCGGCGTCACGACCGTCACGCTGTCCGAGACGGACGCCGGGAACGGCATCTCGGTGGTCCTCGTCAGCGACCCGTCGGCCTGATCTGCACCGTCGCCGACGCGGCCGCGCGGACCCGCACCGGCCCGGACGGGTGACGAGCCGCGCGCCAGCCCTGGTCGAGCGGCCCTGTCGCCCACTAGGCTCGCCGCACCGGGGCGCCGGCGGAGCGCACCGCGCAACGAACGGCGAGGAGTACGGCATGGCCCAGGGCACCGTGAAGTGGTTCAACGGCGAGAAGGGGTACGGGTTCATCACCCCCGCCGACGGAGGGCAGGACCTCTTCGTGCATTTCAGCGCCATCCAGGTGGACGGCTACCGGACCCTCGAAGAGGGTCAGCAGGTCGACTTCGAGGTCGGGCAGGGCACCAAGGGCCCGCAGGCCGAGCAGGTCCGCCCGCTCTGAGAACCCCCGGGTCGGACCGCCGGTGACGACGGACCGGCCACCCGCACGAGAACGTCCCGACGAGGGCCCCCCCCCGGCGGGGGGGGGGCCCGCTCGGGTGCCCGGGCG
>JAEWCA010000101.1 GCA_023390875.1 Actinomycetes bacterium | reverse complement strand
GTACCGGACCGCGTCGGAGCTGTACTTCTCCAGCAGGGCGACCGGGGTGACGACGTTGCCCTTGGACTTGGACATCTTCTTGCGGTCCGGGTCCAGGATCCATCCGGAGATGCCGGTGGTGCTCCAGGGCAGGGTGCCGTTCTCGAAGTGGGCGCGGACCACGGTGGAGAACAGCCAGGTGCGGATGATGTCCTGGCCCTGGGGGCGCAGGTCCATCGGGAACACGCGCGCGAACAGGTCCGGGTCGCTGCGCCAGCCGCCGACGATCTGCGGGGTCAGCGAGCTCGTGGCCCACGTGTCCATGATGTCGGGGTCGCCCACGAAGCCGCCCGGCACGCCGCGCTGGTCGGCCGTGTAGCCGGCGGGGACGTCGGACGACGGGTCGATCGGCAGCTGGTCCTCGGACGGCAGGATCGGCGAGTCGTGGTCGACCTCGCCGTGCTCGTCGAGCGGGTACCAGACCGGGAACGGCACGCCGAAGAACCGCTGCCGCGACACGAGCCAGTCGCCGTTGAGGCCGCCGACCCAGTTCTCGTACCGCACGCGCATGAAGTCGGGCGCGAACCCGAGCTCGGCGCCGCGGGCGAGCAGCGCGTCGCGCAGCTCCTCGTCGCGGCCGCCGTTGCGGATGTACCACTGGCGGCTCGTGACGATCTCGAGGGGCTTGTCACCCTTCTCGTAGAAGTTCGCCTTGCGCTGCGTGGGCGTCGGCTCGCCGTCCAGGTCGCCGGACTCGCGCAGACCCGCGACGACCGCCTCACGGGCGGAGAACGTCGTCTTGCCGGCGAGCTCGCCGAACACGGCGCGGCCGGCGTCGGAGGCGATCCAGTCGGGGGTGTCGCGGACGATCCGGCCGTCGCGGCCGACCACCGAGCGGGTCGGCAGCTGCAGCTCGCGCCACCACTGCACGTCGGTCAGGTCGCCGAACGTGCAGCACATCGCGATGCCCGCGCCCTTGTCCGGCTCCGCGGCGGGGTGCGCGAGGACGGGCAGCTCGACGCCGAACAGCGGCGACGTGACCGTGGTGCCGAACAGGTGCTGGTAGCGCTCGTCGTCGGGGTGCGCGATGAGCGCGACGCACGCGGGCAGCAGCTCGGGACGCGTGGTCTCGATGTAGACCGGTTCGCCTCCTGCACGGTGGAACGCCACGCGGTGGAACGCGCCCGGGTAGTCGCGCGCCTCGAGCTCGGCCTGCGCGACGGCCGTCTGGAACGTCACGTCCCACAGCCCCGGGGCCTCGGCCTGGTACGCCTCGCCGCGCGCGAGGTTGCGCAGGAACGCCTGCTGCGCGACGGCCCGCGACTCGGCCGACACCGTCTGGTACGTCATCGACCAGTCGACCGACAGGCCGAGCCGGCGCCACAGCGCCTCGAACTGGCGCTCGTCCTCGACCGTCAGCACCTCGCACAGCTCGACGAAGTTGCGGCGGCTCACCGGCACCTGGTCGGCCGGCTTGACGACCTTGCCGTCGGTCCCGTGGTGCGGCGGCACGAAGCCCTCGACGTACGGCAGCGACGGGTCGCAGCGCACGCCGTAGTAGTTCTGCACGCGGCGCTCGGTGGGCAGGCCGTTGTCGTCCCAGCCCATCGGGTAGAAGACCTCGCGCCCGCGCATGCGCCGGAAGCGCGCGACGACGTCGGTGTGCGTGTACGAGAACACGTGCCCGACGTGCAGCGACCCGGAGACCGTGGGCGGCGGGGTGTCGATCGAGTACACCTCGTCGCGCGTCTTCGACCGGTCGAAGCCGTACAGGTCCTGCGCCGACCACGCGGCGTCCCAGCGCTCCTCGACGCCGTCGAGCGAGACGCGGTCCGGTACCTCGCGCGCGCCGGTGGTGCTCGGCGTCGACAGGGCGGGGTCCGGGTGCAGGTCGCTCATGGGCACACATCTTCCCAGATCGCGCGGGGCTCCCGGGTGCATCGTCCGGCGACCGGTCGCGGCGTCCCCGGCCGGGTCGCCCGCCCGGCGCCGGTCCGACGTCCGGGCGAACATTGGATGACGTCGCGATGAACAGGTGATCCGTCGTGCGTGTCGGGCGCCGACCGGGTGCCAGGCTCGCTGGTCGCGCGTGTCGTCGTCGACGCCGCGCAGGACGACGACGGGAGGCCGGCGACGCCGGCACGGGGAGGTCCCGCGTCGGTCGACCGGGGTGGGACGTGGACGCAGCAGACGGTTTCCGCAGGTCAGGGCTGGCGGCGCAGCCCCGCACGCTCGTGGAGCTCCTGGACGCCACCGTCGCCGCGCACGGCGACGCACCCGCGATCGACGACGGCACCACGGTGCTGACGTACGCCGAGCTGGCCGACGCGGTGCGGTCCGGTGCGGCCGGACTGACGAGGGCCGGTGTGCGGCCGGGGGACCGCGTGGGCGTCCGCATCCCGTCGGGGACGGCCGAGCTGTACACGGCGATCCTCGCCGTGCTCGCCGCCGGTGCCGCGTACGTGCCGGTCGACGTCGACGACCCCGACGAGCGTGCCCGGACCGTGTTCCGCGAGGCCGCCGTCGCGCGCGTGCTCACCGAGGGCGACCTGCCCGCGCTGGCGGCCCGTGCCGGGTCCGCCGTGCCGCGGCGTCCGGGGCTGCGCGACGACGCGTGGATCATCTTCACGTCCGGATCGACCGGCGCCCCCAAGGGCGTCGCGGTCACGCACCGGTCGGCGGCCGCGTTCGTCGACGCCGAGTCGCGCCTGTTCCTGCAGGACGCCCCGCTCGGCCCCGGCGACCGTGTGCTCGCCGGCCTGTCCGTCGCGTTCGACGCGAGCTGCGAGGAGATGTGGCTCGCGTGGGCGCACGGCGCCTGCCTGGTGCCCGCACCGCGTGCGCTCGTCCGCACCGGCATGGACCTCGGCCTCTGGCTCGTCGCGCAGGGCGTCACCGTGATCTCGACCGTGCCGACGCTCGCGGGGCTGTGGCGGCCCGGCGAGCTCGCGGGCGTGCGGCTGCTGATCTTCGGCGGCGAGGCCGTGCCGCCCGAGCTCGCCGCGCGGCTCGTCGCCGACGGGCGGGAGGTGTGGAACACGTACGGGCCCACCGAGACCACGGTCGTGGCGTGCGCCAGCCGGATGACGGGCGAGGGCCCGGTGCGGATCGGGCACGCGCTCGACGGGTGGGACCTCGCCGTCGTCGCCGCGGACGGGTCGCCCGTCGGCGTGGGGGTGGTCGGTGAGCTCGTCATCGGCGGCGTCGGGCTCGCG
>JAEWCA010000054.1 GCA_023390875.1 Actinomycetes bacterium | reverse complement strand
GGGTCGCACTGCGCCCCCGCGGCGTGCGTGCACTGGGGCGTCCGGCGCGGGACGGTCTACCTGGACCCGATGGGCACGCTCGGCGCCCGCGGACCGATCGTGCTGCTGTCCTCCGCGACGCGCGGCGAGCAGGGGTCGAGGGGTCAGACCCGCTCGGCGTCCAGCAGCCGGGTGCGCAGCCGCAGCATGGCGGCGGTGTGCATCTGCGAGATGCGCGACTCCGTCACGCCCAGCACGCGACCGATCTCCGCGAGCGTCATGCCCTCGTAGTAGTAGAGGACGACGACGATGCGCTCACGCTCCGCGAGCTGCTCGATCGCCCGGGCCAGCAGGTACTTGGTCTCGGCGGCGTCGATCGCACCCGCCGGGTCGATCGAGCGCTCGTCGCCGAGGGTGTCGCCCAGCGACGCACCACCAGGACGGTCGTCGCCGCCGCCCAGCAGCTCGTCGAGCGCCGCGACGTTGACCGTCGCCAGCTGCGAGAAGACGGCCCGGAGCTCGGCGACCGACATCTCGAGGTGCGCGGCGGCCTCCTGCTCGGTCGGGGCGCGGTGCAGGGTGGCCTCGAGCTCGGCGTACGCACGGTCGACCGCCCGGGCCTTCGTGCGCACCGAGCGCGGCACCCAGTCCATCGCGCGGAGCTCGTCGATGATCGCGCCGCGGATCCGCGACGACGCGTACGACTCGAACTTCACGGCCCGGTCGGTCTGGTACTTCTCGATCGCGTCGATGAGGCCGAACATGCCGTACGACACGAGGTCGGCCTGCTCGACCGTGCTGGGCAGCCGCATCCCGACGCGGCCGGCGACGGCGGCGACGAGCGGGGCGTAGTGCAGGATCAGGCTCTCGCGAGCTCGCGCGGCACCCGTCGACTTGAACGCGTCCCACAGGGCCGCGACGTCCGGGTCGTCGACGACCCCGCCGCGCTGGGTCGGCGCACCGTCGAGCACCAGTGCGAGGTCGGCGTCGAGCGCCGCGTCGTCGGCGTCCTCCACGAGGTCCGGCACGTCCGCCGAGGTGCGCTGCTGCGGGATGACGCCCTCGGCCGCGGTGCCCGCGAAGCGGGCGTGCAGCACATGGACCACATCGAGCGAGGGGGTCATCGTCGACTCCGTTCGTGCCTTCATGCGCGGGGGTGCGCCAGTTCGAATGCCGAGCGGAGCCGCTCGGCCGAGACGTGGGTGTAGCGCTGGGTCGTCGCGAGGCTCGCGTGCCCCAGCAGCTCCTGCACGCTGCGCAGGTCGGACCCGCCGTCCAGCAGGTGGGTCGCGGCGGTGTGGCGCATGCCGTGGGGCGCGACGTCCTCGACGCCGGCCAGGGCTGCCGCGTCGTGCACCATGGCGCGGACCTGCCGCTGGTCGACCCGGCCGCCACGACGGCCGAGCAGGAGCGCCGGCGGGGAGTCGGGGCGCGCCAGGAGCGGCCGCCCGCGCTGCAGCCAGGCGGCCACGGCGACGCGGGCCGGCTTGCCGAACGGCACGACCCGCTGCTTGTCCCCCTTGCCGACGACGCGGATGAGGCGCTCGTCGAGGTCGACGTCGTCCACGTCCGCGCCGCACAGCTCACCGACGCGCACGCCGGTCGCGTAGAGCAGCTCGAGCGCGGCCCAGTCCCGCAGGTGCGTCGGCTCGTCGTCCAGCGCGCGGTCGCGGGCGGCGTCGATCATCCGGGCCACGGGTCCGAGCTGGAGGACGGTCGGCAGCAGCTGCGACACACGGGCGGTCGCCAGTCGCAACGACGGGTCCTGCTCGAGCAGACCGGTGTGCACCGCCCACGCGAAGAACGTCCGGACGGCGGCGCTTCGCCGTGCGATCGTCGACCGGCTGCGGCGCGCCTGCGCCATCGACGCGAGCCACGCGCGCAGCACGCCGAGGTCGATCGCGTCGAGCGAGTCGCGGCCGTGCCGGGACGCATAGGCGACCATCTGCTCGACGTCGCCGCGATATGCGCGGACGGTGTGCTCGGAACAGCCCCGCTGCGCGCTCAGATATGCCGAGAAATCACCGAGCAGGCGCGCACGAGATGCGCCCGTCAGAGTGACCCCCGTCATGTTCATGGGCCTACGGTGACCTGAAACACATCACATAAACAAGCGGGACTCTCACCCGACAGGCCTAGTCGTGGGGGATTCCGCCGTGCTTGTCCGATTCGCGGACCGTGAATTGCGTCTCGCGCGCGTCTTTTCACCCGGCGGCCGGCTCACCCTCCCCTCGGCAGGTGCCATCCGGAGGCCGAACGCACCGCCGAACCGGCGATCTCCAGCAGGCCGAGGGCGGCGCGCGCCTCGGCCGTGGTCACCCCCGCGGAGGACGCGACCGTCGCCAGATCGGCGGGCGTGCGGCGCGGGAGCGCCTCGAGGACGCTGCGGCTGACGGCGTCGAGCCCGTCCCCCGCACGGGGTGGGTCGACCGGCTCGACCACGAGGTCCGTGCCGGCGGCACCCGCGAGCTCGGCGATCTCGTCCGAGTCCGTGACGCACACCGCGACACCGTCCCGCAGCAGCCTGTGACATCCCGCCGAGGCGGCCGACGTGACCGGCCCGGGCACCGCACCGACGGGCCGTAGCAGCCGGGCCGCGTGGTGCGCCGTGCTCATCGCCCCCGACCGCCACGCCGCCTCGACGACGACGGTCGCGCGGCTCCCGGCCGCGATCAGGCGGTTGCGCTGCAGGAACCGGCTCTTGGTCGGCAGCCTGCCGGGGCCGAGCTCCGCGACCACCGCTCCTCCCCCGCCGACGACCGCCTCGAACAGCCTGGCGTTGCCGAGCGGGTAGGTGCGGTCGACGCCACCGGCGAGCACCACGCTCGTCGGGCCGCCGGACGCGAGCGAGCCGCGGTGCGCGGCGGCGTCGATCCCGTACGCGCCGCCCGACACGACGGCCGCCCCGCGCGTGCTCAGCCCTTCGGCGAGGTCGAACGCCACCCGTTCGCCGTAGGTGGTCGCGGCCCGCGACCCGACGAGCGCGACGCCCTGCCGCCACGCCCCGTCCAGATCCGCGTCCCCGCGCACCCACAGGCAGAACGGCCGCTCGTCGCGGAGGTCGTCGAGACCGCTCGGCCAGCGGTGGTCCCCTGGCACCAGCACCGTCCCGCCCAGGCGCGCGAGCGAATCGAGGTCACGGGTCGGCTCGACGTCCGGCCACCGCGTCGCCCAGCGCCGGACCGAGCGTTCGAGGCGTGCGCGCTGGACCGCCGGGAGCGCACCGACCCGTTCCTCGAGCGGACCCCACGGCACGGGTCGGTCGGGATCCAGCGACAGCCGCAGCCAGGACCACGCCTCGACCGCGCCGAGCGCCCCGACGAGTGCGCCCGCGACCCGGTCGCCCGGTTCCGCGAGGCCGCTCCAGGCGACCCGGGCGACCAGCTCGCTCACCGCGCCGCCGTCGGCGTAGGCGGCCGTCATGCGCCGTGCCCTCGCGTGCGCAGCAGGAGCGCCTGGCCGACGTCCGCTCGTCCGGGTGCGTCGCGTCCGCCGAGATCGGCGAGCGTCCACGCGACCCGCAGCACACGGTCCATGCCCCGCAGGCTCAGCGTCCCGCGGTCGACGGCACGGTCGAGCTCCGCGGTGAGCGACCGGTCGGCGCCCAACCGGGCGCGCAGCCAGGCACCCGGGACGTCGGCGTTGGTGCGCCACGGCGTGCCCGCGAGACGCTGCGCCTGGGCCTCCCGGCACGTCGCGACCCGCGACGCGACCACGGCCGAACGCTCGCCCGGTGTCCCGCCCGGCCGCGCCGGACCCAGCTCGACCTGCAGGTCGACCCGGTCCAGCAGCGGCCCGGACAGCTTGCCGAAGTAGCGGCGTCGCTGCTCGGACCGGCAGGTGCACCCCAGCCCTTTGCCCACCGCCTTGCCGCACGGGCACGGGTTCGCGGCGAGCACGAGCTGGAAGCGGGCGGGGTACCGCGCGGCACCCGCGGCCCGGTGCAGGACCAGCTCGCCGTGCTCGAGCGGTTGGCGGAGCGTCTGCAGCACCGCGGTCGTGAACTCGGGCGCCTCGTCGAGGAACAGGACTCCCCGGTGGGCCCGGGACGCGGCGCCTGGTCGAGGCACCCCCGATCCGCCGCCCACGACGCTCGCGGGTGTCGCCGTGTGGTGCGGGTCCTCGAACGGTGGCCGGCGCAGCAGCCCGTCCCCCGGGTCGAACGTACCCGCCACCGAGTGCACGGCCGTGACCTCGACCGCGTCGAGCTCGGACAGGTCGGGCAGCAGACCGGGCAGTCGCGCCGCGAGCATCGTCTTGCCCGTCCCGGGCGGGCCCACCATCAGCAGGTGGTGCCCGCCGGCGGCGGCGACCTCGAGGCTGAGCCGTGCGTCCTCCTGGCCCACGACGTCCGCGAGGTCGAGGTCGGGGCGCGCGGCCGTGGCCGCGTGGTCGGCGGCCACCGGGACGACGTCGGGCACGTCGACGTCGGCGCCGTACCCCGCGGCGACCTCCGCGAGACTGTCGGCGCCGCCCGCACGCGCACCGGGCACGAGGCAGGCCTCGGCGAGGTTCCCCCGAGGC
>JAEWCA010000001.1 GCA_023390875.1 Actinomycetes bacterium | reverse complement strand
GGTCGGCTGGATCACCGGCGCCTCGCTGGCCCAGGAGACGACGACGAACCACCCGCTGCCCAGCCGCCGCGCCGCGGGCTACGGCCTCGGCGCCGGCCTGACGGTCGCGGGTGCCGCGCTCGCCGGTGCCACCGCGCTCCTGCCGCTCGCCACCGGCTGGTACGTGCCCGCCGGGCTGACGCTCGTCGCCGGGATCTGCCTCCTGTCGGCCCTCGGCGCGACCCAGACCAACCGCAAGAAGGCCTGGGCGCGGGACGCCGAGCAGGCGTACGTCGCCGACAACCGGTTCGAGCAGGACCCGGCCGCCGCCGCCCGGTTCGGCATCTACACGGCCGCCCTCTGGACCGTCGCCGCCGCCGTCTTCCTCGCCATCGGGTTCGCGGGCGGCTGGGCGTGGGCCTGGCTCGTGCTCGTCGCCGCGTCGGGGCTCTGGCTGTTCCTGCTGGCCCGGATGCTGTTCGGCGCCGGGACGGGTGACCGCCGCGCCTGACGACACTCACCCGGCGCGGGTGTGTCCGAGCGCGCGGGCCGCGCCTAACGTCCGATCTGCACGCAGTCGGGCCGGGTGGTCGGAGGCACAGCGATGGTCGTGATCCCCCGGTGGGAGTGGCGGGGCTTCGGGGACGCGTTCGACGACGCCGAGTCCGCGTTCGCGGCGCTGCCGCCCGGGATCGTCGTCGACAGCGACGAGCTCTACGTGCTCTCGTCGAGCGGCACGAACCTCGTCAAGCTGCGCGACGGGCTCATGGACGTCAAGCAGCTCCAGCGCGTGAGCGACGAGGGTCTCGAGCAGTGGAGCCCGGTGCTCAAGGCGCCCTTCCCGCTCGCCGCCGACGACGTGGCCGCCCTCGCCGGTGCGCTGGGCGTCGAGGCGCCGGCCGACCCCGCCGCGGCCGGTGCGACGCTCGACACGTTCCTCGACGCCGTCGTGCGCCCCCACCGGGAGCTGCGCGCGGTCCGGGTGCGCAAGCACCGGGTCCGGTACGTGGTCGACGGCTGCATGGCGGAGCTCACCGACGTGCTCGCCGACGACGTACGCACCCGCACGGTCGCGGTCGAGTCCGAGGACCCGGCGGCGGTGCTCGCCCTGGTGGAGCGGCTCGGGCTGTCGTCGCACCCGAACGTGAGCTATGGGCGCGGGCTGACGGCGCTCGGGCGGTCCGGCGTCGACCGGTTCGCCGTGATCGACGTCGGCACGAACTCCGTGAAGTTCCACGTCGGCGAGCGCGGCGCCCGCGGGCGGTGGCGCACGGTCGTCGACCGCGCGGTGGTGACCCGGCTCGGCGAGGGGCTGCGGGAGAGCGGCGCGCTCGGCGCCGAGCCGATGTCGCGCACCGTCGAGGCGGTCTCCGGCATGGCCGCGGAGGCGCGTGCCGCCGGGGTCGCGGAGATCGTCGCGGTGGGGACCGCCGGGCTGCGCATCGCGAGCAACGCCGAGGACTTCGTCCGAGCCGTGCAGGACGCCTGCGGCGTGGAGGTCGAGGTCATCAGCGGTGCGGACGAGGCCCGCCTCGCCTACCTGGCGGCCACCGCCGCGCTGCCCGCCACCGGACCACGGGTCGTGTTCGACACCGGCGGGGGCAGCTCGCAGTTCACGTTCGGCGAGGGCGCCCGGGTGGACGAGCGGTTCAGCGTCGACGTCGGCGCGGTGCGGTTCACCGAGCAGTTCGGCCTCGACGCGGCCGTCCCGCAGGAGCGGCTCGACGAGGCGGTCGCGGCCATCGCCGCCGACCTCGAACGGCTCGACGGGCGACCCCGGCCCGACTCGGTGCTCGCGATGGGCGGTGCCGTGACCAACCTCGCCGCGGTCTCGCACGAGCTCGCCGAGTACGACCCCGACGTCGTCCAGGGCACGGTCCTCGACCGGGCCGAGCTCGACCGCCTGATCGAGCTGTTCCGCACCCGGGACGCCGAGGAGCGCCGGTCGGTCGTCGGCCTGCAACCGGCCCGCGCGGAGGTGGTGCTCGCCGGTGCGTGCATCGTGCGGACCGTGCTCGACAAGCTCGGCCAGGACTCGCTCACGGTGAGCGACCGCGGACTGCGGTACGGCGTCCTCGCCGACCGGTTCGACCAGAGACGAGGAACCCGATGAACTCGGTGGCCAGCCCCACGCTCCCGTCCGAGGAGGTGCTGCGGCTGCTCGCGCTGGCCGACCAGTCGGACAGCATGGAGCTCAAGCTGACGCTGCCCGCGAGCGCCTACCGGTCGGCGGCGAAGGCCCTCGCGATCGACCCGCTCGAGGCGCAGATCCGGCAGGTGTCCTTCTTCGACACGCCCGACCTCGCCCTCAACAAGGCGGGTGTGGTCGTCCGGGCGCGGCGCATCCAGGGGCGTGACGGCGACACGACCGTCAAGCTCCGCCCGCTGGTCCCCTCGGAGGTGGCGAAGTCGTTCCGCACGTCGCCGCAGTTCGTCGTCGAGGTCGACGCCATGCCCGGCGGGTACGTGTGCTCGGGGTCCATGAAGCACGACGGGGTGCCGTCCGACGCCGCGCTGCGGGCCGCGGCCGGCGAGCTGCCGATCCGCAAGCTGTTCTCGAAGGAGCAGCGCGCGTTCTTCGACGCCCACGCCCCCGCCGGGCTCGCGCTCGACGACCTGTCCGTCCTCGGCCCGATCCTGGTCCTCAAGCTCAAGCTCAAGCCGCGCGAGCTGTCGTCCGGCCTGGTCGTCGAGGAGTGGCGCTACCCCGACGGCTCCCGCGTCGTCGAGCTCTCCACCAAGGCGAGCCCGCGCGAAGGCCTGCGGGTCGCCGTGGAGGCGCGCGCGTTCCTCGAGTCGAAGGGCATCCCGCTCGAGGGCGAGCAGCAGACCAAGACGAAGACCGCGCTCGACTTCTTCGCCGCGGAGCTCACCGCGACCGCCTGACGAGGACCGGCCGCGGTCTCACCCCCGACCGGCCGACGGGCAGGGCAGCCGACAGGAGAGCATGTGCGCATGCCTCTCGACGTGCACGACCGCGGAGCCGTCCCTCCGGGGCCGGCGACCCTTCCCGCGCGGAAGGTCAGGCGTGCACAGCGAGCCGCGAAGCGCGCGACCGCGGCCCGGCGCCGGTTCCTCCGGGACAGGGCCGAGCTCCTCGCGGCCCGTCGACGCACGGCGGCAGTCATCCTCGCCTCGTGCCTCGGCCTGGCCGCTACCGCGACCGGGTTCTCCGCGTGGGCCGCGTCCCGGTACGACGGCGACCACCTGCAGTGGTGGTGGGGCGTCGGGGGCAGGTACTCGCACCACGTGGACGCCGTCGCCGTCGAGACCGGTCACGCCGCCGTGTTCGCGCTCGAGGTCACGGGCGTCCCGGTGGTGCTCGCCGCGCTCACGTTCGCCGCGCTGCACCTGCCCCGGACCCGCGACCGGTACTCGACGTCGGTCCCGGCGTGGATCGGCGCGTACGTCGCACCGGGGCTGGCGGTCGGCGTGGTGGCCAGCTTCGCGGCGTCCCTGCTCGGCCAGACGGAGTCCCGCGACTTCCTGCCCGCGCTCGCGTCGGTCGCGCCCCTCGGGCTGCCGCTGCTCGCGTTCTTCGCGGCCGCCCCGTTCCTCGTCCGCCGGGAGCGCCGCCGCGGCGGCAGGAAGAAGCC
>JAEWCA010000517.1 GCA_023390875.1 Actinomycetes bacterium | reverse complement strand
TTATACGAGACCGCGCCGGTGGGGCGTCCGGGACGACCGGGCGGTCGTCGTGTACGACGCGGTCGGCGGGATGTCGGCCGCGCGCGCGTGGTGGCTGCTGCGCTGGGCCGGCGTGGCGGACGTGCGGCTGCTCGACGGCGGCCTCGACGGCTGGGTCGCCGCCGGGCTCGGGGTCGAGGCGGGCGACGTGCTCCCGGAGGCCGGTGACGTCGTGCTCGTGCCCGGTGCGATGCCGACCGTGACGGCCGACGACGCGGCCGCGTGGGACGGCGACCTGCTCGACGCGCGCGCCGCCGAGCGGTACGCGGGGGAGGTCGAACCGGTCGACCCGCAGGCGGGCCACATCCCCGGGGCGCTGAGCGTGCCGACCGCGGGCAACCTCGCGGCCGACGGGTCCTTCCTGCCGGACGACGCGCTGCGCGCGCGGTTCGCCGGCCTGACAGGTCCGGTCGCCGTCTACTGCGGTTCCGGCGTGACGGCCGCGCACGAGGTCGCGGCGCTCGCGGCCGTGGGGGTCGAGGCCGCGCTGTACCCGGGGTCGTGGTCGCAGTGGTCGAACGACCCCGACCGGCCGGTGGCGACCGGGCGCTGAGCTCGAACGGCGAGGGCCGCGACCCGAGCAGGTCACGGCCCTCGCGGTGGTCGTCGAGCGGTCAGCCGGTCAGACGGTCAGCGACGCGTCGGCGAACGCGAGCCGCTCGGCCCGCGGGCGGTGCGTACCAGCGCCCTCGCGGTGGCCGATGTTGACGACGAAGAGAGACTTCCACCCGTTCTCGGCGAAGAACTCGTCGTCGATGCCCTGCGTGTCGCCTGCGGCCATCGGTCCGGCGTCGAGGCCTGCGGCGCGCAGCCCGACCACGAGGTACCCGGCCTGGATGAGGGCGTTCGTCCGCGCCATCTGGTCGCGGGTCTCGGCCTGCGGCTCGAGGACGTCCGCGTAGGAGGCCATGTGCGGCGCGAGCACGGGCAGGTGCTTGTGGAAGCCCGGGTCGGCGGCGAGGACCAGCGTGACGGGGGCGGCGAGCACGCGCTCGCGGTTGCCCTCGGGCATGAGGGCGGCGAGGCGGCTGCGGGCTTCCGGCGTGCGCACGACGAGCATGCGCAGCGGGACGGTGTTCATCGCGGTCGGACCCCACTTGACGAGGTCGTAGACGGCGGCGATCTGCTCGTCGGAGACGTCGTCCTGGGTGAAGGCGCCGACGGTGCGGGCCTCGCGGAAGAGCAGGTCGGCGACGTCGTCGGAGACGGCGAGGCCGGGGGTGGGGAAGTCGAGCCCGTCGAGGACGGTCGCGTCAGTGGTCATGTGTGGTTGAAGCGTCAACTACGTCCGGGGATTCCATGATCGGACCGTGACGCTGGTCACGTGCGCGACGCACCTATCCTGGACCGCATGGCAGACCCCCTCGTCCTCGGCATCGAGACCTCGTGCGACGAGACGGGCGTCGCGCTCGTCCGCGGCCACGAGCTGCTCGTCGACGCCGTCGCCAGCTCGGTCGACGAGCACGCGCGCTTCGGCGGGATCATCCCCGAGATCGCGTCGCGCGCCCACCTCGAGGCGATGGTCCCGACGATCGAGCGCGCGCTCGCCACCGCCGACGTGTCGCTCGGCGAGGTCGACGCGATCGCCGTGACCGCCGGCCCGGGCCTCGTCGGGCCGCTCACAGTCGGTGCCTCGGCCGCCAAGGCGCTCTCGCTCGGGCTCGGCAAGCCGCTGTACGGCGTCAACCACGTCATCGGGCACGCGGTCGTCGACGAGCTCGTCGACGGGCCCTTCCCCGAGCGGGTCATGGCGCTCGTCGTCTCCGGCGGGCACTCGTCGCTGCTGCTCATCGACGACACCGTGAACGTCACCGAGCTCGGCTCCACGCTCGACGACGCCGCGGGGGAGGCCTTCGACAAGGTCGGACGGCTGCTCGGGCTGCCCTACCCGGGCGGCCCGCACATCGACCGGCTCGCCCGCGACGGCGACCCGCACGCCATCCGGTTCCCGCGCGGCCTGACGGCCCCCAAGGACCAGGCGGACCACGCGGCGAACTTCTCGTTCTCGGGCCTCAAGACGGCCGTCGCGCGCTGGGTCGAGACGCAGCAGGACGCGGGCCGCGAGATCCCGCTGAACGACGTCGCCGCGTCGTTCGCCGAGGCCGTCGCCGACGTGCTCACCGCCAAGACGATCGCCGCGTGCCGCCGGCACGACGTGTCGACGCTCGTGGTCGGCGGCGGGTTCTCCGCCAACTCGCAGCTGCGCGACATGGCCGCGAAGCGCTGCGCCGAGGCCGGCATCGAGCTGCGGATCCCGCCCATCCGGTACTGCACGGACAACGGCGCGATGATCGCCGCGCTCGGGTCCGCGGTCGTGCGGCGCGGGCTGCCGCCGTCGTCGCTCGACATCCCCGTCGACTCGTCGATGCCGCTCACGCAGGTGCTCGTCTAGGTGTACTGACCAAGACCGTTGTTGACGTAGCGAGAGACCTCCGGGTCGAGTGGGAGCTGTCTAGGAACCCGGCTCGGACCAACGGAGGTCTCTCGTGTCTCACGCTAATGCCCGACTGACCCC
>JAEWCA010000418.1 GCA_023390875.1 Actinomycetes bacterium | reverse complement strand
CTCGTTGTTGTTTATAAGAGACAGGCCCCGCGCGTCTCGACGTGCGGGGGGCCGTCGTCGTCCCCGGATGGCTCCGCACACTCGCCGGTTGACGAGTAGGAAATAACCTACGTATCGTCGCCGACGTGACCACGACCGAGCGAGCCTGACGTGCCGCGCCGCACCAAGGACGCGCCGCTCGACCGCCTCGTCGGCGCGCTCGCCAACCCGACCCGGCGCGACATCCTCGACGCCCTGCTCGAGCGCGAGCAGACGGTGACCGAGCTCGCCGCCCGGTTCGACATGGCGCGGCCGAGCGTGTCCGAGCACCTCGCCGCCCTGCGCGACGGCGGCCTGGTCGACGAGCGCACGAGCGGCCGGCACCGCTACTACACGGTCACCGCCGGGCCGCTCCGGGAGCTCGCCGACTGGCTCGCACCGTACGAGCGCTTCTGGCGCGGACGCCTGCGCGACCTCGGCACGGTGCTGGACGAGATGCCGGACGAGATGCCGGACGAGATGCCCGACGAGGTGCCCGACGAGGTGCCCGACGAGGTGCCCGACGAGATGCCCGACCACCCGCACGACCACGAAGGACGACGATGACCAGCGACCCGACCACGACCGACGTGCAGGACGACCCCACCCGCATCACCGTCGACCAGTTCTACCCGCACTCGCCGGAGCGGGTGTGGCGTGCGCTCACGACCCCCGAGCTCATCGCGCAGTGGCTCATGCCGAACGACTTCCGGCCCGAGCTCGGCCACCGGTTCACGATGCAGGGTCGGCCGGTCGAGGCGACGGGCTTCTCGGGCGTCGTCGCGAGCACGGTCCTCGCGATCGAGCCGCCGCGGCTGCTGCGGATCTCGTGGGCCGACGCCGAGGGCGGCAACGCGATGGAGACGACCGTGACGTGGACCCTGCACGCCGAGGGCACCGGCACGCGGCTGCTGCTCGAGCAGGTCGGGTTCGGCGCGGACAACCCGGTGGACCAGCTGTCCCGCCGGTTCATGTCGGGCGGCTGGCGCAGCCAGATCCTCACCCGCCTCGGCGAGCTGCTCGACGCGGGCGCGGAGGAAGCCCGTCCCTGATTCCGTTCGCGCTCGGCCCGGCCCGCCGCGGACGATGGCGACCATGACGAGGACGTTCGACGACCTGGTGGCCGAGGCCGCCGCCGCCCCGATGGAGGGCTGGGACTTCTCCTGGCTCGACGGCCGGGCCACCGAGGAGCGTCCGTCGTGGGGCTACGCCCGGACCGTCGCCGCCAGGCTCGGCACCGCGGACGCCGCGCTCGACATCCAGACGGGCGGCGGCGAGGTCCTCGCGGCGGCCGTCGGCGCGGCGACGAGGAGACCGGCGCTCGTCGTCGCCACGGAGTCGTGGCCGCCGAACGTCACGACGGCGACCGCCCGGCTGCACCCGCTGGGAGTCGCGCTCGTCGTCGACCCGGACGAGCCGCCGCTGCCGTTCGGGGACGCCGCTTTCGACCTGGTCGTGAGCCGTCATCCGGTGACCGTCTGGTGGGAGGAGATCGCGCGCGTCCTGCGTCCCGGCGGTTCGTACGTCGCGCAGCACGTCGGACCGCACAGCGTGTTCGAGGTCGTCGAGCACTTCCTGGGCCCGCAGTCGCAGGAGTCGCGCGACGGCCGCCACCCCGACCGTGACGTCGCGCGCGCGCCGGCCGCCGGGCTCGCCGTGGTCGACCTCCGGTACGAGGAGCTGCGCATCAAGTTCCACGACGTCGGCGCGGTCGTGTGGTTCCTGCGCAAGGTGATCTGGATGGTGCCGGGGTTCACCGTCGACGCGTACCGGCCGCAGCTCCGCGACCTGCACGCGCGCATCGAGCGGGACGGCTCGTTCGTCGCGCACTCGACCCGCTTCCTCGTGGAGGCCCGCAAGCCGGCGTGACGCCCGGGTCCGGTCGCGACCCCGAGCGCGGGCCGGACGAGCCCGGGTGGGACTCCTCACACCGGAGGCGTGCGAGTTTGTCGACGCGGCGTCGATAAGATGCCGACACCGCGTCGACAAAGTCGCGGGAAGCCGACCCGAGAGGCCCCACCCGTGTTCCTCGCACTGCGCGAGCTCGTCTTCGCGCGCACCCGATTCGGACTCATGGGCGCGGTCGTCGCGCTCATCACGGTCCTCATGGTCCTGCTGTCCGGGCTGTCGTCCGGTCTCGTCGTGGACGGCGTCTCCGGCCTGCAGCGCAGCCCGCTCGACGCGGTGGCGTTCGAGGAGGGCACCAAGACGGACTCCGCGTTCACGCGGTCCGTGGTCACCACGGCCGAGCGCGACGCGTGGGCCGCGCGCGACGACGTCGCCGACGCCGAGCTGCTCGGCACCGCGCTCGTCAACGCGAAGAACGAGGACGGCACGCCCGTCGACCTCGCGCTGTTCGGCGTCGAGCGCGGCGGCTTCGTCGAGCCTCCGACCGGTGCGGGCCGTGCGCTCGCCGGCGAGGGCGAGATCGTCCTGTCCGTGTCCGCGAAGGACGAAGGGATCGAGCTGGGCGACGTCCTGACGGTGGACCGCGTCGGCACCGAGCTCCAGGTCGTGGGCTTCACCACGGACCAGCGGACGTTCGGCCACGTCGACATCGGCTTCCTCGACCTGCGCACCTGGCAGGAGATCCACGCCGCGACCCCGCCCGGGCAGCAGGCCCCCGCCGAGGCGTACGACGAGGCCAGCGTCGTGGCGTTGCGCGGCGTCGACGGCGTGCCCGACCTCGCCGCCGGCGACGCCGCGGCCGGGACCGACGCGCGGCCGATCGGGGAGGCCTTCGACTCCTCGCCCGGCTACCAGGCCGAGATCATGACGATGGACCTCATCAAGGGCTTCCTGTACGCGATCTCCGCGCTCGTCGTCGGCGCGTTCTTCACGCTGTGGACCGTGCAGCGCACCCGCGAGCTGGCCGTGATGCGGGCGATCGGTGCGTCGACGCGGTTCCTCGTGCTCGACGGGCTCGCGCAGGCCGCGATCCTGCTCGTCGCGTCGATCGGCGTCGGGCTGGCCGTCGGCCTCGGGCTCGGCTCGCTGCTCGTCGGCAGCGGCATGCCGTTCGAGCTCCAGGCCCGGCCCGTCGTCCTGGGTGGCGTCCTGCTGCTCGTCCTCGGGCTGGTCGGCGCGATCGTCGCCACCGCCCGCATCGCCCGTGTCGACCCCGTGACCGCGCTCGGAGAGAACCGATGACCACCACCACGACCCGCACGGGTCTCGCCCTGACCGACGTCACCCTGACCTTCGGCGACGGAGACACCCAGGTCGCCGCGCTCGACCGCGTCGACCTGACGGTCGCCCCCGGCGAGCTCGTCGCCGTCGTCGGCCCCTCCGGCGCGGGCAAGTCCAGCCTGCTGGCGGTCGCCGGCGGCCTCACGCGACCCACGTCGGGGTCGGTCGTCGTCGCCGGCACGGACCTCACCACGTTGTCCGGCCGCGGGCTGGCCCGCTTCCGCCGCGACCACCTCGGACTCGTCTTCCAGTCCGGCAACCTCGTGCCCGCGCTGACCGCGATCGACCAGCTGCGCCTCGTCGAGAAGATCACCGGACGCCGCGCCGCGACGCCGCCCGCGCAGCTGCTCGAGGCCGTCGGCATGTCGGAGCACGCGCACCGCCGCCCCGGGCGGCTGTCCGGCGGTGAGCGGCAGCGCGTCGGCATCGCCCGAGCGCTCGTCGCGTCCCCGTCCGTGCTGCTGGTCGACGAGCCGACCGCCGCGCTCGACCGGCGCCGCAGCCACGAGATCGTCGAGCTGCTCGCACGCGAGACCCACGGGTTCGGCGTGGCTACGGTGATGGTCACGCACGACCACGACGTGCTCGAGCACTGCGACCGCGTGCTGGAGATGGTGGACGGGCGCCTCGCGGCCGTCTGACACGACAGCGGCCGTCCGACACGACAGGAGGACGCGTGCCCCGCATCACGGCGCGCTCGGTTCCCGAGCACCGCGAGGCGCAACGCCGCGCGATCCTCGACGCGACCCGCGAGCTGCTCGCGGCCGCACCCGACGTCGAGCCCACCTTCGCGGACATCGCCGCGAAGGCCGGGCTCGCCCGTCCGAGCATCTACCACTACTTCCCGTCCCGGGAGGACCTGTTCCGGGCCGTCGTGGTCGAGGCGCTGCCGCGGTGGCGTGAGGCGATCACCTCGGCCGTCGACGAGCACGACGACCCCGTGGACCGCGTCGCCGCGTACGCCGACGCGAACCTCCGGCTCGTCGCCGACGGCGAGCACGCCGTCATCAGCGCGCTCGCGTCGTTCAGCCCGCGCGCGTTCGCGGACCCGTGGGTCGCGCAGATGCACGGCGAGCTCGTCGAGCCGCTTGTCGCCGCGCTGCGTGACGCGGGCGTCACGGAGCCCGACGTCGTCGCCGAGCTCGTCAACGCCGTCGTCCACAAGGCCGGCGCACTGATCGAGGGAGGCGCGGACGTCGCGACGATCCGCAGCGCGGTCCGCGGGCTGCTCGTCCCCGCTGCCCGGCCCTGACGCGCGAGGTCAGGGCGCGACGCCTTCCGGCAGCGCCGACTCAGGCACGACCGCGGGCCGTCGTCGGGCCGTCTCCGCGAGCACGACCCCGCCGAGCACCACGGCCCCACCGACGAGCTGCACCGCGGTCATCGCCTCGCCGAGCACGACCCACGCGGCGGCGGACGCGGCGACGGGTTCGACCATCCCGAGCAGTCCGGCGCGCGCAGGCCCGAGGGACCGGATGCCGACCAGGAACAGCAGGTACGGCACGACGGTGCCGAGCACCACGATCCACACGACGAGCACCCACAGCGGCGGCACGGGCCCGCCTGGCACGGCGACGGGCAGCGACAGGGCGTCGTACGGGTACGTCCAGACGGGTTGCAGCACGACCCAGAACAGCGCCGCGAACGCCATCGTCCACGCGTGCGTCGACAGCGGGTCGCGGGTCGACAGCATCCGGTCGCCGAGCAGGTAGTAGGCGGCGAGCGACACGGCGGCGGCGACGGCGAACACCAGCCCGACGACGTCGAGCACGACGCCCTCGCCGACCTGCGCGACGAGCGTCAGGCCGCCGAGGCACGCGGCGAGCGCCCACCAGACGCGCGCGTGCACGGCCTCGTGCAGCACGAACCGGGCCCACAGCGCGACGAGCAGCGGCGCGGTGTACTCGATGAGCAGCGCGATCCCGACGGGCAGTCGGGCGATCGCCGACAGGTAGAACCACTGCACGAGCGCGACGCCGACGACCCCGAGCACCGCGAGGGAGACGAGCTCGCGGCGGTCGCGGAGCCGCAGCCGGCGCGCGCCGACGACGAGCACCGCGGCGACCAGCACCACGGCGGACCCGACGCACCGGATCTCGACGAGGCGGGTCGGCGTGAGCCCGGCCTCCATGGCGAGCTTCGCGACGGTCCCGTTGACGGCGAACAGCAGCGCCCCGACGACGACGGCGAGCACGCCGAGCGGCGCGGGGAGGCGATGCTGCACCCGGGCACGGTAACCGCAGGGACCGACGAAGAACTCGTCGAGCACCCGTGTCGAAGAACGCCGGTCCCCGTTCGACCACGTGGTGAAGGACCCGCCCCGGCACTAGCGTCGGGCGGGCCGATCCGGAGGGAGCACCACCATGAGGGTCCTGGTCATGATCACGGGCAGCGGCGCGGACGAGGACAAGATCGCCCCGACCGAGCAGATGTTCGTCGAGATGAACGCGTACAACCAGCAGCTCGCCGAGGCGGGGATCATGCTCGGCGGCGAGGGTCTGCTGCCGACGAGCGCCGGCGCGAAGGTCGTGTTCGACAAGGGTGTGACGACGGTCGTCGACGGCCCGTTCACGGAGGCGAAGGAGATCGTCGCGGGCTACTGGATCTGGGAGGTCAGCTCGCTCGAGGAGGCCGTCGAGTGGGCCAAGCGGTGCCCGCACGGTGACGAGCTCACGAGCTCGCTGCAGATCCGCCAGCTGGCCACGATCGATGACTTCGGCGAGGCGTACACGCCTGAGGTCGCCGCGCAGGAGGACCGGGTCGCGGCGACGATCCGCGACAAGCACGGCGACTGACCCCTCGGCAGCCGGGGAGCGGTGCGATGACGGACGCACGACGCACGCTGGACGCCGTCTGGCGGATGGAGTCGCCGCGCCTCGTCGCCTCGCTCACCCGGCTCGTCCGGGACGTCGGCCTCGCGGAGGAGCTCGCGCAGGACGCGTTCGTCGCGGCCCTCGAGCAGTGGCCGACCGACGGCATCCCCGACAGGCCCGGGGCGTGGCTGTACGGCACGGCGCGCCACCGGGCCATCGACCTGATCCGTCGCGAGCAGAACCGCGGCGCGAAGTACACGGTCCTCGCGGCGACGCTGGCCGACGCGGCGCCGGCGGACGCCGTGGTCGACGACCCCGTCGGCGACGACCTGCTGTCCCTCGTGTTCCTCACGTGCCACCCGGTGCTGCCGCGCGAGTCGCGGATCGCCCTGACGCTGCGCCTGTTCGGGGGCCTGACGACGGACGAGATCGCGCGCAAGTTCCTGGTGCCGTCCGCGACGGTCGGGCAGCGCATCTCCCGTGCGAAGCGGACGCTCGCCGAGGCGCACGTGCCGTTCGAGGTGCCGCAGGCCGACGAGATGCCCGCCCGCCTCGGACCCGTGCTCGAGGTCGTCTACTCGATCTTCACCGAGGGCCACTCCGCGACGAGCGGCGACTCGTGGATCCGTCGCGACCTCGCGCAGGACGCCATGCGGCTCGCCCGCACCCTGGCCGCGCTGCTGCCCCGCGAGCCCGAGGTGCACGGGCTCGTCGCGCTCCTCGAGCTGCAGGCGTCCCGGTTCGACGCCCGGCGCGACGGCGTCCTGCTGCAGGACCAAGACCGGTCGCTGTGGGACCGCACGCTCGTCATGCACGGGCTCGCGTCGCTCGACCGGGCCGTCGCCCTGGGCCGGCCGCTCGGCCCGTACACGCTGCAGGCCGCGATCGCGGCGTGCCACAGCCGCGCCGCCCGGTTCGAGGACACCGACTGGGAGGCCGTCGTCGCGCTGTACGACGCGCTCGCGCAGGTCGCGCCCTCACCGGTCGTCGACCTCAACCGGGCCGTCGCCGTGCTGCACGCGGACGGGCCGCAGGCGGCGCTCGTCGCCGTCGACGCGCTGCGCACCGACCCGCGGATGGCGCGCTACCACCTGC
>JAEWCA010000404.1 GCA_023390875.1 Actinomycetes bacterium | reverse complement strand
GGGTCGCCGAAGCCCGGGACGGGTCGGGCCCAGTAGACGTCGTCGCGGAACGCGGCGCGCTTGGTGGCGGCGACGGTCTCGCGCCACTCGACGAGCCGCGGGCACGCCCGGCAGGTCGGCATGACGGCGTCGAGCGCCGCGAGGTCACGTGCTCCCGCGGCGGCCCGGACGACGTCGTCGGCACTCGTCGGTCCGGTGCGGTCCGTGCGCGTCATGCGCGTCCCGGTGCGAGCCCGACGATCCCGTCGACGGCGGCCAGCGCCTCCGCGACGGTCCGCACCGGCACGACCGTCGGTCCGTCCGGCTCCGACCCGTCGGCGGTGCGCACCTGCCACCCGTCGAGCGCGACCACCGGCACCCCGGTCCGCAGGGCCAGCGCCACCTCGGACAACGTGCCCCACGAGCCGCCCACACTGACGACGACGTCGCTCGACCGCACGAGCAGCGCGTTGCGCATCTCGCCCATGCCGGTCGGCAGCGTCACGGTGAGGTGACCGGACCCGTCGGCGCGCGAGTCGCCCGGGAGCAGCCCGACGACGACCCCGCCGGCGTCCCGGGCTCCGGCGGCGACGGCGTCCATCACGCCGCCGAGCCCGCCGCACAGCACCACGTGCCCGCGCTCGGCCAGCCCACTGCCCAGCTCGTGCGCCGACGCCGTCTCACGCGCACCGGCGGCTCCGGGACCCACGACGCCGACGTAGGCCACGGCGTCAGAACCGGTCCGGGTCCCCGGCGCCCACCCGCACGACCTCGGGTGCGCCCTCGGTCCAGTCGACGACGGTCGTCGGCTCGCGCCCGCAGTCGCCCGCGTCGAGCACCGCGTCGAGCTGGTGGTCGAGCTCCTCCTTGATCTCCCAGCCCTCGGTCATGGGGTCGTCGTGACCGGGCAGCAGCAAGGTCGAGGACAGGAGCGGCTCGCCGAGCTCGCGCAGCAGCGCGGTGACGACCGGGTGGTCGGGGATGCGCACGCCGACGGAGCGCTTCTTCGGGTGGGCCAGCCGGCGGGGGACCTCGGGGGTCGCGGGGAGGATGAACGTATACGGGCCGGGCGTCGCGGCCTTGATCGCGCGGAACGCGCTGTTGCTCAGCTGGACGAGGTGGCCGAGCTGGGCGAAGTCGGCGCACACGAGCGTGAAGTGGTGCCGGTCGTCGAGCTGCCGGATGCGGCGGATGCGGTCGGCACCGTCGTGGTTGTCGATCCGGGAGCCGAGCGCGTAGCAGGAGTCGGTCGGGTACGCGATGACCCCGTCGTTCCGCAGCAGGTCCACGACCTGCGAGATCGAGCGGGGCTGCGGGTTGTCGGGATGCACGTCGAAGTAGCGCGCCATGGGTCAGAGCCTAGGCAGGACGCGCGCGTCACGCCGGGACGAGGTGGTCCGGGCAGATCTCGTAGTGGTCGGGCGCCATCGTGAGCTCGGCGCGGCCGCCGGTGATCGAGCGCAGGTCGAGCACGTACCGGGCGAGCTCGGCCTCGGGCACCGTCGCCTCGATGCGGACGCTCCCGTCGTCGAGCGAGGTCGTCGCACTGATGCGGCCGCGACGGGCGGACAGGTCGCTCATGACGTCGCCCTGCGCGCTGCTGGGCACCGTGACCTCGACGTGGCTGATGGGTTCGAGCACGAGCGTGCCGGCGGCCTGCAGGGCCTCGCGCACGCCCGTCGCGGCGGCCGTGCGGAACGCCATGTCGGACGAGTCGACGGAGTGCGACTTGCCGTCGTACACCTCGACCCGCAGGTCCACGACGGGGTACCCGTGCGGGCCGCCGGACGCCATCGCCTCGGTCACGCCGCGCTGCACGGCCGGCAGGTACCCGCGGGGGATCGCCCCGCCGACGACCTTGTCGACGAACTCGAAGCCCGACCCGTGCGGCAGCGGCGACACCCGCAGCTGCACCACGGCGTACTGCCCGTGCCCGCCGGACTGCTTCTTGACCTTGCCCTCGGCCTCGACCTCCTTGCGGATCGTCTCCCGGTACCCGACGGGCACGGGCGACGTCGTGACGTGCACGCCGAACACGCGCGCGAGCCGTTCGAGCGCGACGGCCAGGTGCGTGTCGCCGAGCCCGCGCAGCACCGTGCGGTCGGTGCTCCGGTCGACGCTCAGCGTCGGGTCCTCGGCCGTGAGGCGGGTGAGGGCCGCGGACAGGCGGTCGTCGTCGGACTGCGTGACCGGTTCGAGCGCGAGCGCGTACACGGCCGGGCGGTCCCGGGGCGGCACGGCGGTCATCGACGCGCCCGGGCCGGTGCGGTCGGCCAGCAGGCTGCCCGACGGCGTGCCGGTGAGCTTCGCGACCGCCGCGACGTGGCCGGCGGGCACCGAGTCGACGGGCAGGTGCTCCTTGCCGCGCAGGCGGAACAGCCCGGGGATCCGCTCCTCGGTCTTGGTCGTGGTGTTGACGAGCTTGTCCCCGGGGCGGACCGTGCCGGACAGCACGCGCAGCATCGTGACCTGCCCGACGAACGGGTCGGCGAGCGTCCGGAACGCGTGCACCAGCACCGGGCCCTTCGGGTCGGGCGCGACCTCGACGTCCGTCTTCCCGGCGCGCACCTTCTTCGGACGCTCGTCGGCCGACGGACCGAGCTCGCACAGCAGGTCGGCGAGCCGGTCGACACCGACCCCGGTCACGCCCGACACGGCGAGCACGGGGAACGCCTCGCAGTCCCGGACCTCGTGCGCGAGCGTCCGCTCGAGCTCTGCGGTGGTCGGCACCTCGCCCGACAGGTAGCGCTCGAGCTGGTCGTCGTCGTGCGCGACGATCTCCTCGGTCACCTCGTCGTGCAGCCGGTGCTCCTCGTCGGCCAGGCCCGCGGGCAGCGCCTCGGTGTGGTGGCGCCCGTCGGGGTCGTACGCGAGACCCTCCTCGCTGAGCACGTCCGCGACGCCGGTGAACGCCTGCTCCTCGCCGAGCGGCAGCTCGAGCGGCACGAGCCCGTCGCCGAAGGCCGACCGCAGGTCGTCGAGCACGTGCCGGAAGTCGGCCCGCGCCTTGTCCTCCTTGGTGACCACCACGAGGCGCGGCAGACCGAGGTCGGCGACCTGCCGCCAGGCGCTCAGGGTGCCCGCCTGCACGCCGTCGACCGCGCTCACGACGACGAGCGCGAAGTCGGCCGCCGCCAGCGCCGCGTCGAGCGCACCCGCGAAGTCGGCGGACCCCGGGGCGTCGAGCAGCGTGACGTCGTACGTCACACCGTCCGGTGCGGTCCACGGAAAGGGGGCGACGCCGAGGGACAGGGAGATGCCGCGCGCGATCTCCTCCGGCTCGTGGTCGCTGACCGTCGAGCCCTCCTCCACGCGGCCGGGCCGGGAGATGGCCCCGGCCCGGTGCAGGAGTGCCTCGACGAGGGTGGTCTTGCCCGCACCCGCGGCGCCGACCAGGGCCACCGTTCGGGTCGTCGCCTGGTCCATGCTCGCTCGCTCCGTCGCGTCGCTTGCTCCCACTGAAGGGACCTTGGCTCACAGTAGCCAGCAGTCCGGGGGGACGGCAGGTCGGGCGACGCACGAAGGCCCGAGGTCGCGCGTCCCGGTGCGGGACGACGACCCCGGGCCTCCGGGGAGCGTGCGGTTACGCGGCGTCGAGGATGTCGACGACGAACACGAGCGTCGAGTTCGGCGGGATGGTGCCCTTGTCCTGGTCGCCGTAGCCCTCGCTCGGCGGGACGACGAGGAGCACCTGGCTGCCGACCGTCTGGCCCGCGACACCCTTGTCCCAGCCGGTGATGACCTGGCCGGCGCCCACCGTGAACGGGAACGTCGACTTGCTGTCCCACGACGAGTCGAACTTCGTGCCGTCCCACAGCCAGCCGGTGTACTTCACGGTGACCTTCTGACCGTTCTCGACGGCCGGGCCGGTGCCGGTGATGAGCGGCTGCACGACGAGCGACGTCGGGGCGTCACCTGCGACGGGCGTGATCGACGGCGCGCCGTCCTCGCCGAGCGTCACCGCCGGCAGACCGGCGACCGGCGGCACTGCCGTGCCCTCGGCTCGCGCGGGGATCGTCTTCGCGTCGACGACCTCGAGCGCGTACACCTGCGTGGAGTCCTGCGCGTTGATCGCGAGGAGCACCCGGGCGCCGACGTGCGCCTTCTTGAGCACGTCGTCGAGCTGGGTGATCGTCGTCGCGCCCGCCGTGAGCGTCTCGGGCGTGTTCTGCGTGTACGTGGAGCCCTTGCTCGCGCCGTCCTTGCCGTCGACCACGAGCATGTGGACCGTGAGGTTCTGGCCGTCCTCGATCGCGGCGCCGTCGCCGTCCTTCACGAGCCGCGCGACGAAGCCCGTCACGTTGAACGGCTTGCTCGGCAGCGTGATCGTCGGCTCCTTGCCGGCCTCGCCCTCGAGCTTGACCTTGGCGAGCGCGGCCTTGTCGGCGGC
>JAEWCA010000376.1 GCA_023390875.1 Actinomycetes bacterium | reverse complement strand
AGGTCGCCGAGGCGTACGCGGACGTGCGGCACCTCGCGGCCGACGACCCCGCGCAGGCGCACGCCGTGTGGGTGCAGCGCCGCGACGAGCTGTTCGCCGACCACCCCGCGTCCCCGCTCGACGCCGCGACGCGCGCGTTCTTCGCCGGTCTGGAGGTCGCGCCCTACGACCCGGCGTACCGGTTCGAGGTCGAGGTCCGGCCGTCGGAGCCGCAGCGCCTGGAGATCAGCACCGAGACGGACGGCCTGATCTCGTACGAGCGGATCGGCACCGTCGAGCTCGGGGACCTCGGCGCGCTCGCGCTGTGGGCCCTGCACGGGTACGCGGGCGGGCTGTTCCTGCCGGTGCGCGACGGGCTCGCCGGGCAGGAGGGCGGCACGTTCGGCGGCGGCCGGTACGTGCTCGACACGATCAAGGGGGCCGACCTGGGCATGTCGCACGGGCTGCTGGTCGTCGACCTCAACTTCGCGTTCAACCCGTCGTGCGCGTACGACCCGTCGTGGAGCTGCCCGCTCGCGACACGGGCGAACACGCTCGCCGCACCGGTGCCCGTCGGCGAGCGCACGTTCACGACGTCATGACCAGCGCGCTCACGTCCATGTGGGCGTGGGACAACTCCGTGCCGCCGTCGCAGGACGCGCGCGGCCGCGGGTACGCCCCGGCGGCGCCGGAACCGCTCGCCTACTTCTGCGTGCAGCGCGGGCTGCGGCTCGTGTACCTCGGGGCGCCGTGGGCCGCCGACGAAGGACCCGTGGGCACCTGGTTCACGGACGCGTGCGCGGCGGTGGCCGGCACGGGGGCGCGCGTCGGGGTGCTCGGCGGCGACCCCGGCTGGCTGCCGAACCCGGCGCTCGCGATCCAGTGGGCGACGACCGCCCTGCGCGCCGCGCCGACGGCGACGCTCGTGCAGCTCGACGTCGAGCCCTGGACCACCCCGTCCTGGACCACCTACCGCGCGCAGGTGGTGCAGCGGTGGCTCACGCTGATCCGCAAGGTCCGCGCCGCGCTGCCGCCGGGCGTTCCGCTCGGCGTCGACGCACCGTGGTGGCTCGCGCACGAGCCCGGCCAGTCCCCCGAGCGAACGCTGCTCGACGAGGTGCTCGCGCGCTGCGACCGGGTCGCCGTCGTCGCGTTCGCCGACCACGCGCACGGGCCCGACGGGATCATCACGCTCGCCGGGCCGGCCGTCGTCGCGGCGTCGGCGGCCGGGAAGCCGTTCACGGTCGGTGTCGAGACGGACACCCCCGAGGTCGCCGGCGGGCCGCAGTTCACGTTCTACGACGAGGGCCCCGAGGTCATGGAGCAGGAGACGGCCGAGGTCGAGGCCGCGTTCGGCGCCCTGCCGGGGTACGAGGGCGTGACCGTCGAGCACCACCGCGCGTGGCGGCACCTGCTGGGGCTCGACGGGTAGCTCGGGCGCCTGCACAGCGGGGGCGGCGACCCGCCCCCGCCGTACGGCGTCAGCGCGTGGCGGCCAGGAGGTCGACGATCTCGGCCGTCGTCCCCCGCTCGCCGAGCCGCGGGAAGATCACGTCGACGCTGTGCGCGTGCGACCCGGCGAGCCGGTCCGCCATCGCGTCGGTCGCGAACGTGAGGTGGTACCCGTGCTCGTGGGCCGCACGAGCGGTCGACTCGACGCCGATGCTCGTCGAGATGCCGCCGAGCACGATCTGCGTGACGCCGCGGCGGCGCAGCTGCAGGTCGAGGTCGGTGCCGTAGAAAGCGCCCCACTGCCGCTTGGTGACGAGCACGTCGCCGTCGTGCTGCAGCGGGGCGACGATGCGGTCCCAGCCCTCGGCGCGCGCGTTGCGCGGCGGTGCGGCCTCCGAGCGGCCGGGCACCGCGTCAGAGCCGTCGGCCGCGCCGGTGACGCGCACCAGGATCACGGGCAGGCCGTGCGCGCGGAACGCGTCGGCGAGCACGGTGGCGTTCTCGACGACCTGGGAGGACGGGATCGGCACGGTGTCCATCGCGACGATGCCCTCCTGCAGGTCGACGAGGACGAGCGCGGTGCGCGGGTCGAGCGTGGTGAGCGTCATGGGTGGTTCCTTCCGGGCGTGCGGGGTCGCCCCTCGGCGGACCGAGGGGTGGCGACGGGTGGGTTCAGGCGTGCGAGAGACGGTCGAGCAGCACGAGCGCCTCGGCGAGGGTGCGCCGCTCGGCGTCGTCGTACCGCTCCTCGACCGCGCCGGTCAGCCACTCCGCGCGCGCGGAGATGGTGCCGTCGGCGCGGCCTTGGCCGTCGTCGGTGAGCGACACGATGAGCCGCCGGCCGTCGCCGGGGTCGGGGTCGCGTCGGACGAGGCCCCGCTGCTCGAGCGCGGCGACGATCGTCGCGATCGACTGCGGGCGGACGCCCTCACGGTCGGCGAGCTCGCTCGCCGAGGCGGGTCCGTGCTTGCGCAGGGTGCTCAGGGCCGCGGCCTGCGGGGACGTGAGGTCGTCGGCGTCCGCGATCTCCCGGAGCCGGCGCTGCAGACGGCCGAACACCACGCGGATCTCGCGTGAGACGTCGGCGGACGACGGCTGAGCAGCCATGGGCACCACCCTAGGATTCGACAGGCTGAACTGTCCAGTCTGGACTGTCTACTTCTGGCAGACGCGGCAGAAGTACAGCTTGCGGCCGGCCATCTCCTCGACCACCACCGGCGTCCCGCACACCCGGCACGGCTCGCCGCCACGCCCGTACACCCAGTGCCGCAGCGTCGGGTCGATCACCGCCGCGACCCGACCCTCGTCGTCCAGGTCCTCGCGCGTGAGCATGACGCCCGTGCGGATGCCGTCCTCGAGGAGCACCGCCCAGTCCTGCCACAGCGCCTGGGCGGTGTCGCGCGGCACGCGTCGCCCGGGCGTGCGCGGGTCCAGACGAGCGCGGAACAGCAGCTCGGCGCGGTAGATGTTGCCGATCCCGGCGACCACCGACTGGTCCATCAGCAGCTGCCCGACCGCGACCGACCGGGACGGGACCCGGTCCACGACGACCTCGCCGGCCGCCGCGACGTCGGTCGCGGTGGCGGGGTCCGGGCCGAGCTTGTCGACGGCGGCGAGGGCGGCGTCGGGGTCCAGCACCTCGCACGCCGACGGGCCGCGCAGGTCCGCGACCGTCTCCTGCGTCGCCCGCCCGCCGCGCCCCTGCCCGCCGGGGTCCGGCGGGAAGCTGTCTCTTATAAACAA
>JAEWCA010000232.1 GCA_023390875.1 Actinomycetes bacterium | reverse complement strand
GGTGCGGATCGCTCCGCACCGGCCCTCCTCGTCACAGGGACGAGGTCACTTGACCTCGCCCTCGACCGCCTTCACCCAGACGTTCTTGTTGTCGGCGCCGTACTTGTAGACGCCGATGAACGCGCTGGACGGGTCGTTGTCGGCGTTGAACGGACCGACACCGGCCTGGCCGGAGTACTGGATGTCCTTGCCGTCCTTGATGAGCGCGACGCAGTCCTTGAACGACGTGCACTTCTCGCCACCGTCAGCGCCCGACACCGCGGCCAGGTTCTTCTGGATGGTCTCGCCGTCCGTCGCCTTGCCCTTCTCGGCGGCCAGCGCCACGAGGATCGTCGCGTCGTACGACTCGGGGCCGTACGCGAAGTCCTTGAGGTTCGGGTCGACCTCCTTCAGGCGGGCCTGGAAGTCGTCCGACGGGAACGCGCCGGGGATGGTGCCCTGCGCGCCCTCGAGGGTGCCCGGCTGGAAGTCGGCCGAGTAGTCGGCCGTGTTGCCGTCGACCAGGTAGATGTTCGCCGGGTTCACGCCGCCGGCGACGAGGCCGGGGATGATCTGCTTGGTCTGCTCGAACGCGAGCACGACGACCGCGTCCGGGTTCGTGGCGAGCAGCGCCGTGATGTCCGAGTCGAAGCTGGAGGCCTTCGGGTCGAACTCCTGGCCCTTCTTGCCGTACGTGATCGTGCCGCCCGCGTCCTCGACCGTCTTCTCGACGACGTCGCGCAGCGACGTGCCGTAGTCGTCGTTGAACACGAGGATGCCGACGTCCTCGTGCCCGTCACCCGTGATGAGGTTGCCGAGCGCCGAGCCCTGGACCGTGTCCGGCGGGGCGGTGCGGAAGTAGAACGGCGAGTAGCCCGAGAGCTTCGTGGCCGTGTTGGCCGGCGAGATCTGCACGATCTTGGCGTTCGTGATGTCGTCGACGACGTTGAGCGTCACGGACGACGACGCGGCACCGATGATCGCCGAGACCTTCTTCGAGATGAGCTCGGTGACGGACTGCGTCGCGACCTCGGCGTTGTCGGCGTCGGACGAGTCGGTGTGCTCCACCGTCACGTCGTTGCCCAGCACGCCACCGGCCTCGTTGATGTCCTTGATCGCCAGGTCGACGCCCGCGATCTCGGGCGGACCGAGGTACGCGAGGGAACCCGTCTGCGGCAGCAGCGAGCCGATCTTCAGCGGACCCGACGCCGAGGCCGTGGAGCCCTCGGTGGCGTTGTCGTCGCTGTCCCCACCACCGCTGGAGCACGCGGCGAGGATCAGGGCGGCGGCGCCGGCCAGCGCGGCTGCGCGAACTGCATGTGTCGAACGAATCATGCGTGGTACCCCTCTGTGAGCACTGCGATCCGCAGATCCATGAGGATCCTGGAGTGTGGCGCGAAGGTACTCATTCTTTGTGTCCGCGATGTGAATCCGCGATGGTTGTTGCAGACTTGTGACAATCAGAGGTCCGCAAGAACTGGACACATGACCGGGGTCGTGACCAGGGTCGACGCTAGGACGCGCCGCCTCCCACCTGCTCGATCACCGCGTCGGCCACCTCACGCATGGTCAGGCGACGGTCCATCGACGTCTTCTGGATCCACCGGAACGACTCCGGCTCGGTCAGGCCCATCTTCGTCATGAGCAGACCCTTGGCCCGGTCGACCCGCTTGCGCGTCTCGAACCGCTCCGCCAGGTCGGCGACCTCGGACTCGAGCGCGCTGATCTGCGCGTACCGCGAGATCGCGATCTCCACGGCCGGCAGCAGGTCGGCCGGGCTGAACGGCTTGACCACGTACGCCATCGCGCCCGCGTCGCGCGCCCGCTCGACGAGCTCCGTCTGCGAGAACGCCGTGAGCAGCACGACCGGCGCCAGGTGCGCCTTGCCGATCCGCTCAGCGGCGGAGATCCCGTCCAGCACGGGCATCTTCACGTCCATCACGACGACGTCCGGCTTGAGCTCGGTCGCGAGCGCGACCGCCTGCTCGCCGTCCCCCGCCTCGCCGACCACGTCGAAGCCCGCCTCACGCAACGTCTCGACGACGTCCATGCGGATCAGAGCCTCGTCCTCCGCCACGACCGCGCGGCGAGCAGGACGTGCGGGGGCGGCGGGGGCCGCCGGCTCCTCGGCCGGGGCCGACGCACTCAGGTCGAGGGCCTCGGGGGCCTGCTCGGTGGGCTCGGGGGTCACGTCGTTGGTCACGGGGACAGCGTAGTGGCCGGGTCCCGCCGTGCCGCGATGGTTCGACTGTGAGCCAGGTCGCGCCGGGCGTGGCCGCAGGGCCGGACGCGGTGCGTCACCGGGCTATCCTGCTGACCTGCTCGGCCCCGATAGCCCAACCGGCAGAGGCGTTCGGCTCAAACCCGATCCAGTGTGGGTTCGAATCCCACTCGGGGCACCCTTCTCGACCGCGAGCACCCCCTCCGTCACCGGTCCCCGTCCGGCTCGGCGGCCTCGGGATCCTCCTCGGGCTCGAACGTCGACGGCTCACCGGCGGAGATGCCGACGCCGCCGGACTGCGCGAGCTCCTCCGTGCCCGGACCTTCGGTCGCCTCGGCGTCGCCGGGCTGCGTCTCGCTCATGTCCCACCACCCCCAGGATCCGCCTCGGACGAGTGCGGGCCGGTGCGCCGGTCGTCTTCTCCGACCGCGGCGTCGATCATCCGTCCGGTCGAGGTCCCCCGCATCCGCTCGCCCGCGGTCGGCGCACGACCGAGCGGCCGCGCTCGTCGGCCCCGTGGGTGCCGAACGAGGACCTCCGGCGTCGCGCGGCTCGCGGCTGCGGGCCCGAGGACCTCGACGTAGCGTGCCCAGGTCGGCGGTCCCCTCAACCCCCGCCGGGAAGCAGGTCCCCATGGCCGAGAGCCTGAGCGGTCGCCGCGTGCTGGCGATCGTCACGAACTACGGCGTCGAGCAGGACGAGCTGGTGGTCCCCGTGGAGCACCTGCGGGAGCGGGGCGCCACCGTCGTCGTGGCAGCCGTCTCGACGGACCCGGTCGAGACGCTCGTGGGTGACAAGGACCCCGGCCGGACGGTCGAGCCGGACACGACGCTGGCCGACGTCGACGACGCCGGCTTCGACCTGCTGCTCGTGCCGGGCGGCACGCTCAACGCGGACGCGCTGCGCCTCGAGCAGGACGCCGTGCGGATCGTCTCGGCGTTCACGTCGTCGGGCCGGCCGGTCGCGGCCATCTGCCACGGACCGTGGGTGCTCGTCGAGGCGGGGGTCGTGGACGGCAAGGAGGCGACGTCGTACGCCTCGTTGCAGACCGACCTGCGCAACGCCGGAGCGCGGTGGACGGACAAGTCCGTCGTGGTCGACGACGCCTCCGGGTACACGCTCGTCACGTCCCGCGACCCTGACGACCTCGGCGACTTCCTGCCCGCGGTCGACGAGGCGCTCACGAGCCGCGCGGCCTGAGCGGGCGACCCGGCCGACCCGGACGGACGTCGGAGGTGGACGTCCGTCCGGGGGATGCGCCCCGCGACCTTCCGGCGTAGAACGGACGTCATGTTCGAAGAGGGTCAGCTGTACGCCCCCGTCACCGCGGACGAGGACGGCAAGGCCACGGTGCACCTCGCGGACGACCACCCCGGCGCGAAGGACGAGGAGTACCGCCGCCGGCGCAACGAGATCGCCGCCCCGGCGCTCGCGTGGCGGCCCGGCGAGCCCGTGCCGCGCGTCGAGTACACGGAGTCGGAGAACGAGATCTGGCGGACGGTGTGCCGGGAGCTCGCGCCGAAGCACGAGCGGCTCGCGATCCGCGGGTACCTCGAGGGCAAGGAGGCTCTCGCGCTGCCGACGGACCGCGTCCCGCAGCTCGACGAGGTGAGCGCGGGGCTGATGCCGCTGAGCGGGTTCCAGCTGTACCCGGCTGCGGGCCTCGTGCCGCTGGACGTGTTCTACGGGTCGCTCGCGGACGGGGTGTTCCACTCGACGCAGTACCTGCGGCACCCGTCGCAGCCGCTCTACACGCCGGAGCCGGACATCCTCCACGAGGTGGTCGGGCACTGCAATCTCCTGGCGAACCCGGCGATCGCCGAGGTCAAGCGCCGTGCCGGCGAGGCGGCGCGGCGGTGCGAGACGCCCGAGGGGCTGCAGTACGTGGCGGACGTCTTCTGGTTCACGATCGAGTTCGGCGTGATGTACGAGGACGGCGAGCTGCGCGCGTACGGGGCCGGGCTGCTGTCGTCGTACGGCGAGATCGAGGAGTTCCGGGGGGCCGACATCCGGCCCGTGGACTTCCACCAGATGGCGACGCTCGCGTACGACATCAGCCACTACCAGCCGATCCTGTTCGCGTGCGACGGCATGGGTGAGCTGACGGACCGCGTGGCGGGGTTCTTCGCCGACTTCGACGACGACACGCCCGCCCGGCTGGCGCACGCAGCCGCGTAGGTCAGCCTGCCTGCACCAGCAGGTGCTGCTGGAAGAACGCGGCGAGCTCGTCCGTGCCGTCGAGCGGGAAGACCCCGGCGACGTACTGGTCGGGCCGGACGACGACGACGCAGCCGTCGCGGTCGACGCCGCGCAGCTCGAAGACGTCGGCGACCGGGTCGGCGGCGAACACCTTCTCGTAGTCGACGAGCTCGAACGGGCCGGTGCGCGGCAGGAACAGCGCCGGCACCGCCGTGAGGTCGACGTCGGCGTGCCGCTGCTGGTAGACGACCTTGACGTCGAGGACGCTGTCGCGGTCGTCGCCGGCCGGCGTGTGCGCGAGCAGAGGCGAGCCGGGCGCCGAGGCCATCCACCCCGCCCAGGTCGCCAGTGCGGACGGCTCCCCCGCCGCCGGACCGTCGGCGAACGCGTAGACGCGCCATCGACCGTCGGCACGGTGCTGGTGGCCGAGCTGCAGCGGGTTCGCGTCGGCCACGCGCACGACGGGTGCGGACTTGAACCGCTTGCCGACCGGGAACCCCGTGGCGAGGCCCTGGTGGGTCGGCTCGGCGACGAGCATCGACGGCGGGTACTGCGTCATGAACCCGAACAGGAACTCGGTGGTCCGCACGTAGAAGTCGGCGAGCGCGCCGGGGTCGTCGAGCTCGTCGGGCTTCTTGGCCATGAGCGACGACCACTCGCGGTCGAAGTCGATGAGGTTCTGCGCGATGACCTGCCGCTCCTTGGAGTACGTGCTGAGCAGCGTCTCCGGGCTCCGGCCGGTCAGCACGTAGCCGAGCTTCCAGCCGAGGTTGAAGCCGTCCTGCATCGACACGTTCATGCCCTGGCCCGCCTTGGCGCTGTGCGTGTGGCAGGCGTCGCCCTCGATGAAGACGCGCGGGGTGCGCGTGCCGATCTGGTCGACGGGGACGTCGTCGAACCGGTCGGTGACGCGGTGGCCGACCTCGTAGACGCTGTGCCAGGCGACGTCCTTCACGTCGAGCGAGTACGGGTGCAGGATCGCGTTCGCGTGGTCGACGATCTGCTCGATCGTGGTGCTGCGGACCTCGCCGTGGGTCTCGGGGCGGACCTCGCCGAGGTCGACGTACATGCGGAAGAGGTGGCCGCCCTCGCGCGGGATGAGCAGGATGCTGCCGCCCGAGCCCGACTGGATGGCGCACTTGAGGCGGATGTCGGGGAAGTCGGTGACGGCGAGCACGTCCATGACGCCCCAGGCGTGCGACGCGTCCTGCCCCAGCCGGGTGCAGCCGATCGCCCGACGGACGCCGCTGTGCGCGCCGTCCGCACCGACGACGTACCTGGCCCGGACGACCTTCTCGGCGCCCGCGTCGTCGCCGGCCGTGCGCACCAGCTGGACGCTGACCGGGTGGTCGCCCGACGGCGCGATCGTCAGGTCGCGGAACTCGTAGCCGTAGTCGGGCCGCATCCGTGTCGGCGCGTTCGCCATGAACTCGGCGAAGTAGTCGAGCACGCGGGCCTGGTTGACGATGAGGTGCGGGAACTCGGTGATGCCCGACGGGTCGTCGGGCGGCCGCTCGCCCCGGACGATGCGCGTCGGGTCGGCCGGGTCCGGGTGCCAGAAGCACATCTCGGTGATGCGGTACGCCTCCTCGGCGATCCGCCCGGCGAAGCCGAACGCCTGGAACGTCTCGACGCTGCGCGCCTGGATCCCGTCGGCCTGCCCGATCGCGAGCCGGCCCGCACGACGGTCGACGATCCGTGTGGTGACGGACGGGAACTGCGAGAGCTGCGCGGCGGTGATCATCCCGGCCGGTCCGGTGCCGACGATCAGGACGTCGACCTCGTCGGGCAGCTCGTCGGGGCGGTCGACGCCGACGCCGGCGGCGGGCTGCACACGGGGGTCCCCCGAGACGTAGCCGTGGTGGTGGAACTGCATGCGATGGCTCCTCGGACGACCTTGTCGAGGTGGTTCTGCACCGTCTCCCTCCGGATCGTATACGGTCGGGGAAACGCACGACGTCCGACGAAGAGGTCGCGATGCCCTCGGTCTCCGCCCACACCGCCGTCACGCTCGCCGCGCACGTGGACCACGTGTTCGGCGTCATGGGCAACGGCAACGCGTACTTCCTCGACGCCCTCGCGCGGCAGACGTCGGCCACGTTCACGGCGGTCCGGCACGAGGCCGGCGCGGTGGTCGCGGCCGACGCGTTCCACCGGGCGTCCGGACGGCTCGCCGCCGCGACGACGACGTACGGCGCGGGGTTCACCAACACGCTCACGGCCCTCGCGGAGGCGGTGCAGGCGCACGTCCCGCTGGTGCTCGTGGTCGGCGACGAGCCCACGTCCGGCCCGCGCCCGTGGGACGTCGACCAGATCGCCATGGCGTCCGCCGTCGGCGCCCGCACGTACACGGTCGGCCGTGCGGACGCCGCCGCGACGACCCTGATCGCCGTCGAGCACGCCCTCACCTACCGCGTGCCGACCGTGCTCGCGATCCCCTACGACGTCGCGACCGTCGACGCCGGCCCCGTGCCCGAGACCGCCCCGCCGCGCCTGCCCGCACCGCTCGCGCCGCGCGGCCCGTTCGCCGAGGCGAGCGTGCGCGACGTCGCCGCCGCGCTCGCGTCCGCACGACGGCCGCTGCTGATGGCCGGGCGCGGCGCCTGGCTCTCGGGCGCCGGCGCGACGCTCGGGAAGATCGCGGACGCGACCGGAGCCCTCACGGTGACCACCGCGCTCGGACGGGGCCTGTTCCCGCGCCCTGAGTACGACCTCGGGGTCGCCGGCGGGTTCGGGGCGGCGGGCGCGATGGACGTCGTGCGCGAGGCCGACGTGGCCGTCGTCGTCGGGGCCTCGCTCAACCAGTTCACGATGCGGTTCGGCGAGCTGTTCGCGCCGGGCACCCGGGTGTTCCAGGTGGACGTCGCGCCGGCCGCGACGCACCCGCACGTCGGCGGGTTCGTCCGGGGCGACGCCGCGACGGTGGCCGCCGCCGTCCTGGACGCGCTCGACAGGGTCACACCCAGCGGCTGGCGGGAACAGGTCGACGTCGCCGCGGCCCGCCGGTACGAGCCTGGTACGGGCACGGCGCCCGACGGGCGGCTCGACCCGCGGTCGGCAGCCGCACGCATCGCCGAGCTCCTGCCCGCCGACCGCGTCGTCGTCTCGGACGGCGGCCACTTCCTCGGCTGGGCCAACATGTACTGGCCCGTGACGTCGCCCGACCGCATGATCATGGTCGGCACCGCGTTCCAGGCGATCGGGCTCGGTTTCGCGAGCGTCCTGGGTGCGGCCCTCGCCCGCCCCGGTTCCACGGTGGTGCTCACGACGGGCGACGGCGGCGGCCTCATGGCGCTCGCCGACCTCGAGTCCGCCGTGCGGGTCGCCGGCGGGCGCGGGCTCGCGGTCGTGTGGAACGACGGCGCGTACGGCGCCGAGATCCACGTGTACGGGCGCAAGGGTCTCGCGCGCGAGCCCATGCTCATCCCCGGCGTCGACTTCGCCGGCCTGGCGTCCGCGGCCGGCGCGTGCGGCGTGACGGTGCGGTCGCTCGACGACCTCGACCAGCTCGGCGCGTGGGCGTCACGCCCGGCGGACGAGCGTCCGTTCCTGCTGCTCGACCTGCACGTGTCGCCGGCGGTGGTCGCGCCGTACTTCGAGGAGATCGGCCGGGCGAACAGCTGAGCACGCGTGACCGGGGAACGACGACGACCGAGGACTGCGAGGGAGCGGATGTCAGGACACGAGCCGGGTCGTGACGGGGCGGACCCGCGATTCGCCGCGCTCCCCGGTCGGCCGGGGAAGGTGGTCGCCGTCCACCTCAACTACGCCTCGCGCGCCGACCAGCGCGGCCGCCGCCCCGCGCACCCGTCGTACTTCTTCAAACCGTCGAGCTCCGTCGCGGCGTCGGGCGGCACCGTGGAACGGCCCGCCGGCACGGAGCTGCTCGCGTTCGAGGGCGAGATCGCGCTCGTCATCGGGACGGCGGCCCGGCGCGTCCCCCTCGCTGCCGCGTGGGACCACGTAGCCTGGGTGACCGCGTCGAACGACCTCGGGCTCTACGACCTGCGGTCGGCGGACCGCGGCTCGAACGTCCGTGCCAAGGGCGGCGACGGGTACACCCCGGTCGGGCCCGCCCTGATCGACGCCCGCACGGTCGACCCGGGCGCCCTGCGGGTCCGCACGTGGGTCAACGGCGACGTCCGCCAGGACGACACGACCGCCGGGCTCCTGTTCCCGCTCGCCCAGCTCGTCGCCGACCTCTCGCAGCACCTCACCCTCGAGCCGGGCGACGTCGTCCTCACCGGGACGCCCGCGGGCTCGTCGGTCGTGCGGCCCGGCGACGTCGTCGAGGTCGAGGTCGACGCGCCCGACGCACCCGGGGCACCGACGACGGGCCGGCTCGTCACGACCGTCGTCGAGGGCGAGCGCCCGTTCGACGGCACGATCGGGTCGCTGCCCGCGGTCGACGACACCCAGCGCGCCGAGGCGTGGGGATCGCACGCGGCGGCCGGTCTCGCCGACGAGACCCGGCCGTTCCGCCTCACGGCCGAGCTGCGCGACAAGCTCGTGCGTGCGCCCGTGGCCGGGCTCAGCGCGCAGCTGCGCCGACGCGGGCTGAACCAGGTGTCGATCGACGGCGTCCGAGCCATGCACCCGGACGCGAAGCTCGTCGGGACCGCGCGCACCCTGCGGTTCGTCCCCGCCCGCGAGGACCTGTTCGCGCGGCACGGCGGCGGCCACAACGCCCAGAAGCGCGCGTTCGACGCGGTGGGCGACGGCGAGGTGCTCGTCATCGAGGCGCGCGGCGAGACCGGGTCCGGCACGTTCGGCGACGTCCTCGCGCTGCGCGCCCGGGCCCGCGGCGCCGCGGGGATCGTCACTGACGGGGGCGTCCGCGACCACGACGCGGTCGCCGCCGTCGGCCTCCCCGTGTACTCGGCGGGCGCGCACCCGGCCGTCCTCGGGCGCCGGCACGTGCCGTGGGACGTCGACGTCGCCGTCGCGTGCGGCGGGACCACCGTCGAGCCCGGCGACGTCGTCGTCGGCGACGCGGACGGTGTCGTCGTCATCCCGCCCGACCTCGTCGAGGAGGTCGTCGACGCGGCGCTCGCGCAGGAGGACGAGGACGCCTGGATCGCCGAGCAGGTCGCCGCCGGCCACCCGCTCGACGGGCTGTTCCCGATGGACGCCCGGTGGCGGGCCCGGTACGACGCCTGGCGAGCGGACCGATGAGCGGGACCGCGCCCTCGGGCAGCAAGTCGCAGCAGGCGTACCGCTGGATCCAGGAGCGCATCGCCTCCGGCGAGCTCGCACCCGGGTACCGCCTGGTGCTCGGCTCGATCGCGGCCGAGCTCGACATGAGCGTCGTCCCCGTGCGTGAGGCGATCCGGCGGCTCGAGGCCGAGGGGCTCGTGACGTTCGAGCAGCACGTCGGCGCCCGCGTCTCGATGATCGACGACTCCCAGTACCGGCAGAGCATGGAGACGCTCGCGCTCCTCGAGGGCGCGGCCACCGCGCTCGCCGCCCGGCACCTCACCGCCGACGACATCCGGCAGGCGCGCGACCTCAACCGTCTGCTCGTCGAGTCGCTCGACGACTTCGACCCCCGGCTGTTCACGTCGCTCAACCACCGGTTCCACCAGGCGCTGTTCGGGGCGTGCCCGAACCCGCGCCTGCTCGCGCTCGTCGACGCCGAGTGGGCCCGGCTCGGCCGCCTGCGGGACTCGACGTTCAGCTTCGTGCCCGGCCGCGCGCACGAGTCCGTCCGGGAGCACGACGCGCTCGTGGACCTCGTCGATGCGGGCGCTCCCCTGGCCGACGTCGAACGCGCGGCCCGCGCGCACCGCTCGGCGACCCTCGCGGCGTACCTCAGCCACGAGCACCCCGACGAGGCGCCGGCCGTCGCC
>JAEWCA010000174.1 GCA_023390875.1 Actinomycetes bacterium | reverse complement strand
CGCGAGCTCATCGCGGCGTTCGTCCAGGAGGCGGTGGCGCACGGGCCGGCGCCGGTCGAGCTGCGTGCCCGCAGCTACGACGGGCGTTCGCGGTTCCGGACGCCGCTGCGCGGCTGGTACCTGCGGCGCGACGAGTCGGTCGCGGTCGACGTCGACGGCGAGTTCTACGTGCTCACGGCGCCGTCGAGCCTGGCGGCGCGGTTCCGCGGCGTGACGCCCGCGGCGTCGGACCCGCCGCTCGTGCTCGGTGCGGGCGGCAAGGACGGCGAGTCGCTCGACCTCGTGCAGGCCCTCGACCGGGTGCTGCACGGCTGACGTCAGGTGGCGTGCGGTCAGCCGCGCCGGGTCAGGCCGTGGGTGGGTCTGCCGCTGAGGGCCCGGTCAGGCCGTCGGTCGGTCGGCGCGCTGGGCGAGCTCGCCGAGCGCGTCCGCCACGGCGGCGGGCTGCTCGACGGCCGACATGTGCCCGGCGTGCGGCACGACGACGAGCGCGGCCTGCGGGACGGCGGCGGCCATGTGCTCGGCCCCCTCGACGGGTGTGACGGTGTCCTCGTCGCCGACGAGGACGAGCACGGCGCCCGCGTACCCGCGCAGCACCTCGGTGCGGTCGGGACGGGCGGCCATGGCCCGCTGGGACCACGCGACGCCGGCGGGACGCTGCTCCTCGATCCAGCCGGCGAGCGCGTCGACGAGGTCGGGTCGAGACGTGCGGCTGGTCTCGCCGAGCAGCGTCGTCGACATCGGCCTGACCGGCGCGACCGTGCCGCTGTGCTCGGCCTCGTCGGCGATGCGGAGGCGGTTCGCGCGGGCGTCGTCGGTGTCGGCGGTCGACTTGGTGTCGACGAGGCCGGCGCCTGCGACCAGGTCCGGGTGCCGCTCGAGCAGCGCGAGCAGGACGTAGCCGCCCATCGACAGGCCGGCGACGACGGCCCGGTCGATGCCGGCCGCACGCAGGTCGGCGGCGACGCGGTCGGCGGACGCCTCGATCGACGGCTCCGGCAGCTCCTCGTCGTCCGAGGGAGTCCCCGGGAGGTCGACGGCGAGCACGGGCCGCTCCCCGGGGACGAGCGCCGCCGCGGCGTCCCACATCCGGTGGTCGAGCGGGAAGCCGTGCAGCAGCACGAGCGGCAGCCCGTCGCCGCCGGTGCGGTAGGTGTGCAGCGTCATGCGTCCTCCTCGCCCGCGGGCGCGAGCCCGCTCGTCGCGGTGCTGCTCGGGCCGTCCCACCGGGTCGGCAGGGGCCCGGAGCCGGGCAGCACGTGGGCGACGACCTCGTCGAGCACCCGGCGGACCGCGGACTCGCCGACCCACAGGTGCTTCGCCCCGTCGACGCCGATCACCTCGGCCTGCGGCACCCGGGCGAACCGCGCGCGGGCCTCGTCGGGCTGCAGGTAGTCGTCGTGCTCGGGCACCAGGACGACGAGCGGCTTGCCGAACGCCGCCCACGCGTCGAGGTCGTCGTCGGTCGCGCGGTGCAGCGGCGGCGACAGCAGGATCGCGCCCTCGATCGCCGGGTCCCGGCCGTGCATGAGCGCGAGCTCCGTGCCGAACGACCAGCCGACGAGCCAGCGGTTCGGCAGGTCGTGGAACTCGGCGAACTCGATCGCGGCGTGCACGTCGAAGCGCTCGCCCGCTCCCCCGTCGAACGCGCCGCCGCTCGTGCCGCGCGGGCTCGACGTGCCGCGCGTGTTGAACCGCAGCACCGCGAGACCGGCGAGCGCGGGCAGCCGCCAGGCCGCCTTGCGGAACACGTGCGAGTCCATGTAGCCGCCGTGCGTGGGCAGCGGGTGGAGGGTCACGAGCGTCGCCGCCGGGGTGGTCGGTGCGCCGTCCGGGCCGACCGGGAGGGCGAGCTCGCCGACCAGGGTCAGGCCGTCGGCGGTGTGCAGCTCGACGTCCTCGCGCGCGGCGGGCAGGACGGTCAGCGAGCGGATCGGGGTGCCGTGCAGGTGGGCGTCGGCGGTCTGCGTGCTCATCGGCACGAGCCTAGGTCAGCGCCGACCGGCGCTCGCGTCGGCCGCCAGGGTCGCAGCGAGCTCGAGGACGTCCGCGGCGCCGTCGTCCGCGTTGGAGGCGCACCGGTCCGTCGCGGCGGCCAGGACCTCGGGGTACGCGTTGGCGACGGCGAACGACCGACCGGCCCACGTGAGCATCGGCAGGTCGTTCGGTGCGTCGCCGAGGGCCCACACGTCCTCCCGGTCGATGCCCCGCGCCGCGGCCCACCGGGCGAGCGTCGCCGCCTTCGTCACGCCGGGCCCGGAGATCTCGCCGAGCCCGACGGCGCCCGAGTCCGAGACGAGCGCGACGTCGCCCAGCAGGTCGGACAGGTCGAGCGCGAACGACGGCCCGCCCGGCCGCGACGACTTGACCAGCAGCTTGAACGTCGACGACGTCAGGACGTCCTCGATCCGGTCGGCCACGGCGCTGCCCGGTGGCACGGGGTGCTCCGACCGGAACGCGGTCTCGGCGGCGAACCCGTCGGCGCTCTCGACCGCGAGCTGCACGTGCTCGTGCCCCCACGCCTCGCGCAGCCGCCGGGCGACCTGCACGACGAGGTCGCGCGGCATCCCGTGCTCGCTGATGACGGCGCCGGTCGCGACGTCGACGACGGCGGCACCGTTCGCGCAGATCGCGACGCCGTGACCCGCGACGTGCGGCGCGAGGTCGACGAGCCAGCGCGGCGGTCGTGCCGTCACGAACACCACGTCGATGTCGAGCTCCGCGGCGCGCTCCAGCGCGGCCGCGGTGCGGGGGGCGAGCGTGCCGTCGGGTCGCAGCAGGGTGCCGTCGAGGTCGGAGGCGACGAGCCGGGGCGGGCGGGACGGCTCGGGGGTCACGCGGCCACCCTAGCGCCTCGTCGGACCGCGCCGGCCACGCGCCTGCCAGCACGACGAGTGCCAGTGCCGCCGGTCGTCGACGGCCTCGCCGAACAGCCCGTCCGACCGCCAGGCGACCACGTGCGGCGTACCCGCCGCGACGAGCTGGTCGCAGCCCGGGCACCGGTACTCGCGGTCGTTGCCGCGGACCTTCTGCACGACCCACTCGCCGTCGGGCGCGCTCTGCGCGGTGCGCCCGCCCGTCGCCCGGTCGAGGTCGAGCTCGACGTGCTCGGCGCCGTACGGGCGCTTCGTCGAGCGTCGGCTG
>JAEWCA010000121.1 GCA_023390875.1 Actinomycetes bacterium | reverse complement strand
CGTGCGGCCGGCCGACGCTGCCGCGGCCACGCCGTCGGACAGCATCACCGAGCAGAACGGGCAGGCGGTCGCGACGACGTCCGCGCCGGTGCCGATCGCCTCCTCCGCCCGCGCGGTGCTGATCCGGGTGCCGATGGACTCCTCCATCCACATCCGCGCCCCGCCGGCGCCGCAGCAGAACGACGCCTCCCGGTTCCGCGGCATCTCGGCGAGCTCCACGCCGGGCAGGGCGCCGAGCAGCTCGCGGGGCGGTGAGTACACCTGGTTGTGCCGGCCGAGGTAGCAGGGGTCGTGGTAGGTGATGCGGCGCGCGGACGACGAGTCGGCTCGGGGACCGTCCGCCGCGGCGCCGGCCCGGGGGTCGTCGTCCGCGAGCGGGACGAGCCAGCCGTCCGCGACGAGCGTGTTGAGCAGCTCGGTGTGGTGCAGCACCGTGAACCGGCCGCCGAGCTGCGGGTACTCCCGCGAGATCGTGTTGAAGCAGTGTGCGCACGTGACGACGATCGTCTGGGCGCCGACCTCGTTGAGCACCTCGACGTTGGCGGACGCGAGCATCTGGTAGAGCAGCTCGTTGCCGGCCCGGCGGGCGGGGTCGCCCGTGCACGACTCGCCGTCGCCCAGGACGGCGAACGTGACGCCCGCGGTGTGCAGCAGCTCGGCGACGGCCCGGGTGGTCTTCTTCGCGCGGTCCTCGTAGGCGCCCGCGCAGCCGACCCAGAACAGGTAGTCGACGTCCGCGGCGGACTCGACGTCGGCGCCGACCACGGGGACGTCGAACGGCAGCCCCTTGGCCCAGTCGAGCCGCGCGCGGGCGGGCAGGCCCCACGGGTTGCCCTGCCGTTCGAGCTTGGTGAACGTGCCGCCGAGCTCCTTGGGGAACGCCGACTCCATGAGCACCTGGTAGCGCCGCATGTCGACGATCGTGTCGACGTGCTCGATGTCCACCGGGCACTGCTGCACGCACGCGCCGCACGTGGTGCAGGCCCACAGGACGTCGGGGTCGATGACGCCGGACGCCACGAGGTCGACCCCGGCGTGCGAGTCCTCGAGGGTGGCGGCGCGGCCGTCCGCCGGGGAGGACGCGTCCTTCGTCCCGCCGGAGGCACCGGCCGCGGCGCGAAGGTACGGCGCCGTCGCGGCCGCGTGGTCCCGCAGCGCGAGCGTGACCAGCTTCGGGGACAGCGGCTTGCCCGTGGCCCACGCCGGGCACTGGTCCTGGCAGCGCCCGCACTCGGTGCACGTCGCGGTGTCGAGCAGCTGCTTCCACGAGAGGTCCTCGATCGCGCCGGCGCCGAGGCGGGCGTCGTCGGGCAGGTCCTCCAGCGCGGCGAGGTCGATCGGGGTGCCGGCCCGGTCCGTCAGGGGCGCCAAGGGCCCCAGCGCCGGACCACCGGCAGCCTCGCGGCGCGCGTACACGTTGACGATCGCGAGGAACCGGTGCCACGCGACGCCCATCGTCGGCTGCAGCCCGACGACGACGAACCAGGACATCGACACGAGGATCTTCACGGTCGCGATCACCACGACGGCGGTCGCGAGGGTGTCGTGCGCGACCGGCACCCACGACGCCCCGAACCACGCCGTGAGCGGGAAGTGCCACGCCGTCGCGAGGTGCTCGGTGGCGGGGTCCTGCGCGGCCAGCGCGTACTCGAGGCCGCGCAGCAGGATCACCGCGAGGACGACGGCGAACACGGTGAACTCGACGAAGAAGGCCTGCCCCTGGTTCGAGCCGAAGAACCGGGAGCCCCGACGACGAGAGCCGAGCCGCAGCCGCAGCACGAACAGCGCCACGATCCCGACCAGCGCCGCCCACGCGAACAGCTCGATCGCCCACTCGAGCGGCGGGAGGTGACCGATCACCGGCAGCGAGAACTCGGCGTCGACGAGCTGGCCGTAGCCGGTGACGAGCGTGACGAACAGCAGCGGGAACGACACCATGACGACCCAGTGGGCCGCCCGCACGACGGGTCGGTGCTGGAACCGGCCGTGCCCGAGGACCTCGCGCACGAGCGTGCCGAGCCGCGTGCCGGCGGGCTGGAGCCGGCCGGGTGCGGGCTTGCCGATCGCCGCGGTGCGCCCGATCGTCACGGCCCCGCGCGCGAACAGCCCGACGCCGACGACGGTCGCGACGGCGACGAGCCCGAGACACACCCACTGGAGCGGATCCACGCGCACACGCTAGTGGCCCGACGCCGGCCAGCCGGGCGTCGTCCACAGACCGCATCCGAAATGCATGCACCGCCGCTAGAATGCTGGCATGAGCGTGACGATCACGGTCCGGGACGTGCCCGACGAGGTGCGCGACGAGCTGGCCGCCCGCGCGGCGCGGTCCGGCCGGTCGCTGCAGGAGTACCTGCGCTCGCAGCTCATCGACCTCAGCGCCTACCCGACCGCGGCGGACGCGGTCGCCGCCATCCGGACCAGGGCCCGGGCGTACCCGCCGTTCGACGTGGCGCGCGTGCTCGACGACCTCGACGCCGACCGCCGGTGAGCCTGCTCGTCGTCGACGCCTCCGCGGTCCTCACGCTGCTCCTCGACCCCGACGGCGACGGCGAGACGGTGGCTGAGCACGTCGCGCAGGCGCGTCTCGCGGCACCGGACCTCCTGCCCTACGAGGTGACGAACGTGCTGCGACGACACCGGGCGGCGGGGGTGCTCTCGGACACGGAGGCGACGCTCGCGTTCGACGCGTTCGCCACCCTCCCGGTCGACCTGTGGCCGTTCGCCGCGGTGCGGGACGACCTCTGGCGGCTCACCGGGGCGATGAGCGCGTACGACGCCGCGTACGCCGCCGTCGCCGAGCGGCTCGGCTGCCCGTTGCTCACCCGCGACCGGCGGCTCGCGAGGGCCCCGGGCGTCCGGTGCGAGGTGCTCGTGGTGTGACGCGTCGGCGCGCGAGCACTTGATAGTGTCTTGACCAAATCCTTTCGACCGACCGACCACCCGCCCTCGACCGGACGGAGCCGGACGCGTGCTGTTGCTGCTGCTCGTGCACTTCGCAGCGGCCGTCGTCGCGCCCGCCCTGTTCGGGTGGCTGGGCCGCCGGGCGTTCTGGGTGCTGGCCCTCGCGCCGGCGAGCGCGTTCGTGTGGGCGCTGTCGTGGACGTCGGCCGTCGCGGACGGGCGCGGGCCCGTCGAGCAGGTCGACTGGATCCCCGCGCTGGGCCTGGAGTTGAGCTTCCGGCTCGACACGCTGTCGTGGCTGATGACGATCGTGGTCGGCGGCGTCGGCGCGCTCGTGCTCGTGTACTGCGCCGGGTACTTCAAGGCGGCCGCGCAGGGGCTCGGGCGGTTCGGCGGGGTGTTCGTCGCGTTCGCGGGCGCGATGCTCGGCCTGGTCACGGCCGACGACATGCTGCTGCTGTTCGTGTTCTGGGAGCTCACGACGGTCACGTCGTACCTGCTCATCGGCCACTACGCGGACCGCAAGGCGAGCCGCCGCGCGGCCATGCAGGCCATCGTCATCACCACGGCGGGCGGGCTCGCGATGCTCGTCGGGGTCGTCCTGCTCGGGCAGGCCGCGGGCACGTACCGGCTGTCGGCGGTCATCGCGCACCCGCCGGGCGGCACGGTCGCCACCGTCGCGGTCGTGTGCCTGCTGCTCGGTGTCATCACCAAGTCGGCGCTCATCCCGTTCCACTTCTGGCTGCCCGCCGCGATGGCCGCGCCGACGCCCGTGAGCGCCTACCTGCACGCCGCCGCGATGGTGAAGGCGGGCGTGTACCTCGTCGCCCGCTTCGCGCCCGCGTACGCGACGAACGAGGTGTGGCACTGGACGGTCCTGGTGCTGGGCTGCGGCACGCTGCTGCTCGGCGGCTACCGGGCGCTGCGGCAGCACGACCTCAAGCTCGTGCTCGCGTTCGGCACGGTCAGCCAGCTCGGGCTCATCGTGCTGCTCGTGGGCCTCGGCACCAAGGCGGCCGCGCTCGCGGGGCTGGCGATGCTCGGCGCGCACGCGATGTTCAAGGCGTCGCTGTTCCTCGTGGTCGGCGGGGTGGACGCGGCCACCGGCACGCGTGACCTGCGGCGGCTGTCGGGCGTCGGGCGGCGGCTGCCTCTGACCGCGACCGCGGGCGCCCTCGCGACGGCGTCGATGATCGGCCTGCCGCCGTTCGCCGGGTACGTCGCGAAGGAGGCGGGCCTCGAGTCGCTGCACGACCTCCCCTGGGTGCTCGCCGCGGTCGCCGTGGGCTCGGTGCTCACCGTCGCGTACGGGTGCCGGCTGTGGTGGGGCGCGTTCTCGACGAAGCCGGCGGTGGTGCCCGCCGCGGTCACGGAGTCCGACGCGGGCCACGACGCCTCCATCGCCGACGCCGGCCGCGAGTCCGCCGCCCCCGCGCCGATCACGACGCCGTCGCTGCTGCTCGTCTGGCCCGCACTGATCCTCGCGGTGCTCGGCCTCGCCGTCGCGCTCCTGCCGCAGCTCGGCGAGCACCTGCTCGCGCCGTACGCGGACACCTACCCGGAGGGGAAGCCAGGGCACCTCACGCTCTGGGCGGGCCTGACGCCGACGTTCGTCCTGACGCTCGGCATCCTCGCCGTCGGCGCCCTGCTGTTCGCGGTCCGCGACCGGGTCGAGCGGTGGCAGTCCGGCGTCTACCGCGGCCCCGACGCCGACCGGGTGTACCGCCGGTTCATGCGCCGGCTCGACGACGTCGCCGCCGACGTCACGGCGGTCACCCAGCGCGGTTCGCTGCCGCTGTACCTCGGCATCATCCTGCTGGTGTTCGTGGTCGGCGTCGGCGGCACGACCCTCGCGTCGACGTCGCTCCCCGGGTCCGTGACGGCCTGGGACCAGCCCGCGCAGGTGGTCTTCGGTGCGATGACGATCGTGTCCGCGATCCTCGTCGCCCGTGCCCGGCGCCGTCTCAAGGCCGTGATCCTGCTCGGCATCGGCGGGTACGCCGTCGCCGGCCTGTACCTGCTGCACGGCGCACCCGACCTGGCGCTCACGCAGGTGCTCGTCGAGACCGTGACGCTCGTGGTGTTCGTGCTCGTGCTGCGGCGCCTGCCCCCGTACTTCTCCGACCGGCCGCTCGCCGCGAGCCGGTGGGTGCGGCTGGGCATCGGGCTCGCGGTCGGCCTGACGGTCGCGGGGATCGCGCTCGTCGCGCCGGGCGTCCGCCTGCACGCACCCGTCTCGGAGCACTTCGCGCAGGAGGCCGTCGAGTTCGGCGGCGGCAAGAACATCGTCAACGTGACGCTCGTCGACATCCGCGCGTGGGACACCATGGGCGAGATCTCGGTGCTGCTCGTGGCGGCCACCGGGGTCGCGTCGCTCGTCTTCCTGTCCCGCCGGTCGGGTGCGATCTTCCGGGAGCGCGACGCGCCCGCCGACCGGGCCGTGTGGGGCGGCTTGCCGGACACCATGGCGGGACTGCGGCGGCCGGACGGTCCCCGCACCGGCGCCGACGAG
>JAEWCA010000072.1 GCA_023390875.1 Actinomycetes bacterium | reverse complement strand
CGCGTGGCGGACTGTGGCGGGAGGTGCACGAAGGACCGAGCCGGCGCGGGCCCCGGGCGCACGCAGCGGTGCGGACGCCCGGTGAGCGACGGTCGGGACGGCGACCACCCTCGTGTCGCGCACAGGGGGCGTCCAGACTCCTAAACCTTTCGGGACACGTCGTCCTGGGAGCGCGACCACAGCGCGTGACGAGCGACGACGCGACGAGCGTCGACGCAGGTGTGGGAGGCCGTGGGAACCGTCGTCGAGACCTCGCCCCGGACTTGCGGCCGGCGCCGCGCGAGGGCCCTGCCGGGTGCCGCGGTGACGAACCGTCAGAGCCCGACGTGACAGAGCGCACGGCCCACATGACGAGACGGATTGCGACAGATCGCCCATCGGGATGTCAGGGTGGAGGAGCGCCCGGCCGCGATGCCGACGACCGACCGTCCCGACATCGCAGGAGGCTCCTGTGCGCACCACCCGACTCGCCCGTGCCCTGACCGTCGCCCTCGCCGTCACCGCGACCGCCGCCGGCTGCGCCGCCGGAAGCGTCCCGGCGCAGGACGAACCGACGCCCACCGTGTCGGCAGCGGACCCTCAGTCCGCCCACCTCGCATGGGAGCAGCTCACTCCCGACACCCTGGTCCCGCGGCTCTCCGAGGCCATGCTCACCGCGCGCTCGCTCACGTGGACGACGCGCGCCGCCGGCGTCGAGAACGTCGTCGACGTCGACCTGGTCCGGTCGAACAACCGCGTCACCACGACCGTGGCCGGCGGGCCCGTGGAGGTCCGCTCGGTCGACGGGCGTCGCTACGTCAAGGCCACGGGCACGCGCGGCAAGTACTACGACGACACCCAGGGCGACGCCGGCCTGCCGGCCGTCGCCGCGAGCGTGGACCCCGTGCGGCCCGTCCGGGCGCTCTACGGGGCCGTCATCGCCGTGCGCCCCGCCGGGGACCTGGGCGTGGTGGCCGGTGTCCCGGCACAGGCGTACGACGTCGTCGTCGCCACGTCGCGCCTCACCGACGGTCTCGGTGACCTCAGCGGGGGCGTCCCCCGCGAGCAGCTCCCGGCGACGGTGACGCTCACGTTCTGGGTCGACCAGCAGAACCGGCTGCTCCAGGCCACGTCGGACGTCGGCGGCGCGCCCGTCGAGATGACGTTCACGAACTGGGGTGCCGACCTCGGCATCACGGCGCCGACGGAGCAGGAGCTGACCAACGTGCTGTGGAAGTCCTGACCCCGGCGTATCTGCCACCCGTCACCGGGCACCTCGTGGTCGTCAGCCCGAACGACCACGAGGAGCCGTCATGCCGCACGGAGATGCCGACCAGGGCATTCGCACACCGAAGTCGACGTTCTACGACGAGGGCCGGTTCGGACGGCTCTTCCCGACGCTCCCGGCGTTCGCCGCGGACACCCCGAGCGTCCGCGCGGCCCTCGTCGAGATCGGCAGGCCCGGCGGGATCATGGACGCCGCCGACAGCACGACCGCGACGCCCGCGCAGCTCATCACCGACGCGACGCTGAGCGTCCACAACCCCGACAACCCGCACCTCGTCGCCGGCATGACGTTCCTGGGCCAGTTCCTCGACCACGACATGACGTTCGACCCGACGTCGAGCCTCGCCCGCGCGCAGGACCCCGAGTCGATCCGCAACTTCCGGATCCCCGCGCTCGACCTCGACAACGTGTACGGCAGCGGGCCGGGCGCGTCGCCGCACCTGTACGACCAGTCCGTCGACGGCGGCCGCACGACGCTGCTCGTCGAGCCGATCCCCGGCTCGGACACGGTCTGCATCGACCACCAGGTCCGCTACGACGTGCCGCGCAACTCGCAGGGCACCGCGCTCATCGGCGACCCGCGCAACGACGAGAACCTCATCGTCGACCAGCTGCAGCTCGCGTTCCTGCGGTTCCACAACCGGGTCGTCGCCGACCTGCGCACCACGCTCGGACCCGTCACGCCGCAGGAGCTGTTCGCCGAGGCGCAGCGTGTGGTGCGGTGGCACTACCAGTGGATGGTGCTGCACGAGTTCCTGCCGCTGACCTGCGGCGACGCGGTCGTCAAGGACATCCTCGAGAACGGGCGCAAGTTCTACCACTGGCGGAACGCCCCGTACATCCCCGTGGAGTTCTCGGTGGCCGCGTACCGGTTCGGGCACACGCAGGTGCGGCCCAGCTACCGTGCCAACTTCGGGACGTCCGCGACCGACCCGACGCTCCAGTTCTTCGCGCGCATCTTCGACCCGACGACGTCCGGCGCCGACCCGGACGACCTGCGCGGCGGGTGCCGGGCGTCACGCCGGTTCATCGACTGGCAGACGTTCTTCGACTTCGGCGACGGTCGCGTGCGGCGCAACAAGCGGATCGACACGACGCTGTCGTCCGCGCTGTTCCACCTCCTCGGCCAGCCGTCCGACGAGCCCGACTCGCTCGCCATCCGCAACCTGCTGCGCGGCCTGACGATGGAGGTGCCGTCCGGCCAGCGGGTCGCCGCCGCGATGCAGGAGCCCGCACTGTCCGCGGCGGACCTCGCCGACCTCGAGGAGCACAACCTGCACCTGCGGACGCCGCTGTGGTTCTACGTCCTGCGGGAGGCCGACGTGCAGGCCGACGGGCAGCACCTCGGGGCCGTCGGCGGGCGGATCGTCGCGGAGGTGTTCCACGGGCTGATCGACGGGGACCCGTCGTCGTACCTGTCGCAGGACCCCGACTGGACGCCCACGTACGGGCGCGGCTCGACGTTCGGCATCGTCGACCTGCTCACGGCGGCGGGGGTGGTCGGCTCGCTGAGCTGACCCCACGGCGGCCGCTCGTGCCGGGCGAGCCGCTCGGCACCTGGCTCGTCACCACCGGCAGACGACGAACCCCGCCGGCCCGGGCGACCGGGCGGCGGGGTTCGTCGTGCGTGCGAGGGGGTCAGGCGGGCGTCGCCGCCGACAGACGCGCGGCGACGATCTCCGCGATCTGCACCGCGTTGAGCGCGGCACCCTTGCGCAGGTTGTCGTTGCTGACGAACAGCGCGAGGCCGCGACCGTCGGGCACGCCCTCGTCCTGGCGCAGGCGGCCGACGAGCGACGGGTCCTGACCGGCGGCGGCGAGCGGCGTCGGGACGTCCGTGAGCTGCACGCCCGGCGCGTCCGCGAGGAGCTCGCGGGCCCGCTCCGGGGTGATCGGGCGGTCGAACTCGGCGTTGATCGACAGCGAGTGGCCCGTGAACACCGGGACGCGGACGCACGTGCCGCTGACCAGCAGGTCGGGCAGGCCGAGGATCTTGCGCGACTCGTGGCGGAGCTTCTGCTCCTCGTCCGTCTCGAACAGGCCGTCGTCGACGATCGAGCCCGCGAGCGGGATGACGTCGAACGCGATGGGGGCGACGTACTTCACCGGGTCGGGGAACGACACGGCCGAGCCGTCGTGCACGAGAGCCAGGGTGTCCTGCGAGACGGCGGCGCGGATCTGCCCGTCGAGCTCCGCGGCACCCGCGAGGCCGCTGCCGGAGACCGCCTGGTACGTGGACACGACGAGGCGGCGCAGGCCGGCCTCCTCGTGCAGCACCTTGAGGACCGGCATCGCGGCCATCGTGGTGCAGTTGGGGTTCGCCACGATGCCCTGGGGGACGTCGCCGAGCGCGTCCGGGTTCACCTCGGACACGACCAGCGGGACCGCGGGGTCGCGGCGCCAGGCCGACGAGTTGTCGATGACGACCGCACCGGCCTCCGCGAACCGGGGGGCGTGGACCTTCGACGTGCCGCCGCCCGCCGAGAACAGGGCGATGTCGATGCCCGACAGGTCCGCCGTCTCGACGTCCTCGACCGTGATCTGCTCGTCGCGCCACGGCAGCGTGGTGCCCGCCGACCGGGCCGACGCGAAGTACCGGATGCTGGCGACCGGGAAGTCCCGCTCGTCCAGCAGGCGCCGCATGACGCCCCCGACCTGACCCGTGGCACCCACCACGGCGACGTTCAGCCCGCTCATCGTCCGGTCCCTCCGTACACCACTGCCTCGTCCTCGGTCGCGTCCAGGTCGAACGCCGTGTGCACCGCGCGCACCGCGTCGTCGAGCGAGTCGGCGCGCGTCACGACGGAGATGCGGATCTCCGACGTGGAGATCATCTCGATGTTGATGCCCGCGTCCGACAGCGCCGCGAACAGCCGGGCGGAGACGCCGGGGTGCGACTTCATGCCCGCGCCGACGAGCGAGAGCTTGCCGATCGTGTCGTCGTACTGCAGCGACCGGAAGCCGATGTCGGGCTGGTGCTCCGTGAGGGCCGTCGTCGCGGCCGCGCCGTCCGTCGCGGGGAGCGTGAAGGAGATGTCCGTCAGGCCCGTCGCGGCGACCGACACGTTCTGCACGATCATGTCGATGTTGACGCCCGAGCCGGCGACGACCTCGAAGATGCGGGCGGCCTTGCCGGGCACGTCCGGGACGCCCACCACGGTGACCTTGGCCTCGCTGCGGTCGTGCGCGACGCCGGCGATGATCGGCTGTTCCACTTCTTCTCCTTCGGAAGGCTGGTCCGTCACCAGCGTGCCCGTGCGGGTCGAGAACGACGAGCGGACGTGCACGGGCACCTGGTACCGGCGCGCGTACTCGACGCAGCGGAGCATGAGCACCTTGGCGCCGCTGGCCGCGAGCTCGAGCATCTCGTCGTAGCCGACCCGGTCCAGCTTGCGCGCGCTCGGCACGATGCGGGGGTCCGCGGTGAACACGCCGTCGACGTCCGTGTAGATCTCGCAGACGTCCGCCTTGAGGGCCGCCGCGAGCGCGACCGCCGTGGTGTCCGACCCGCCGCGGCCGAGCGTCGTCACGTCGTTCGTCGACGGGTTGACGCCCTGGAAGCCCGCGACGATCGCGACCGACCCCTCCGCGAGCGTGTCGGTGATGCGGCTCGGCGTGACGTCGATGATGCGCGCCTTGCCGTACGTCTCGTCCGTGATGACGCCCGCCTGCTGTCCCGTGAACGACTTCGCGTCGACGCCGAGGTTGTGGATCGCCATCGCGAGCAGCGACATCGAGATGCGCTCGCCCGCCGTCAGGAGGATGTCCATCTCGCGCTGCGGCGGCAGCGGCGTGACCTGGGTCGCGAGGTCGATGAGCTCGTCCGTCGTGTCGCCCATCGCCGAGACCACGACGACCACGTCGTTGCCCGCGCGCTTCGCCTCGGCGACCCGCTTCGCGACGCGCTTGATGCTGCTGGCGTCGGCGACGGAGGAACCGCCGTACTTCTGCACGATGAGGGCCACGGGGGTGCTCTTTCGAGGGCGCGGACGAGGTCCGGGTCGGAGTCCAGGACTGGGGTCCGGGCGAGTGTACGGCGGTGCCCGTCAGGTGGGCAGAGGGTTTCGCATGCCGGATCGGGCGGCAGGTGAAGCGTTTGAGGGGGTTCCGCCGCGCCCCCGCCGGTCGGGACGCTGCCTGGCACGAGGCGACGGCCGCCGTCGCACGCCGCCCGTGGTCGCGCGCTCGTGCCTGCGGGCGCTCCTGCCGAGAGGACACCACCCATGCGTCTCCCCCTCACCCGTGCCCGCTGGCGGGCGGCCCTCGCGGCGGTCGCCGTCGTCGGCGTCACCGCCGCGGGCGTCGTCGCC
>JAEWCA010000057.1 GCA_023390875.1 Actinomycetes bacterium | reverse complement strand
CGGGCGCGGGCCGCGCACCAGGCACGCCGGCGAGCAGCACCACGCCACCGAGCGCGCGCACGCCGGTCGACTGCGCGACGGCGAACCCGACGACGAGGGTGAGGGCGGCGATCACGGCGGTGGGGATGCGGGGCACGCCCACACCCTAGGCACACCCCGCGCAAGCACCGGACGTCCCGTGCGACCCCCTCCCACCGCGCACTAGGTTGGACGCGGCCGCCCGCTGCCGCGCAGTCGCCGCCGTCCACCCGTCACAGAGGGAGTCTCCATGCCCACGCCACCCGTCGACGCGACCACCACGAGCGCCTGGCAGGACCTCAGCGCCCACGAGTCGACCCTGCACGCGGACCTGCGTGGCTGGTTCGCCGCCGACCCGGGCCGTGCCGAGCGCCTCTCCCTCCCGCTGGCGGACCTGCACGTCGACCTGTCGAAGAACCTCGTCACCGACGAGACGCTCGCGCTGCTCGTCCGGCTCGCGCAGGAGGTCGGGCTCGACGACCGCCTGCAGGCGATGCTGCGCGGCGACCACATCAACGTGACCGAGGACCGCGCGGTGCTGCACACGGCCCTGCGCCGCCCGGCGGGTGCGCAGCCGGCCCTCGTCGTCGACGGGCAGGACGTCGACCACGACGTGCAGGAGGTCCTCGCGAAGGTCTCCGCGTTCGCCGACAAGGTGCGCTCGGGCGCGTGGACCGGCGTGACGGGCGAGCGGGTGCGCACGGTCGTCAACATCGGCATCGGCGGCTCCGACCTCGGCCCGGTCATGGCGTACGAGGCCCTCAAGCCGTACGTGCAGGACGGCCTCGAGGTCCGCTTCGTCTCGAACATCGACCCGACCGACCTGGCCGAGAAGGTCAAGGACCTCGACCCGACGACGACCCTGTTCATCGTCGCGTCGAAGACGTTCGGCACGCTCGAGACGCTCACGAACGCGCGCCTGGCCCGTGCCTGGCTGTGGGAGCGGCTCGCGGCGGCCGGTCACCTCGCGGACGACGACGCCGCGCGCACGGACGCTGTCGCGAAGCACTTCGTCGCGGTGTCCACGGCGCTCGACAAGGTCGCGGCGTTCGGCATCGACCCCGCCAACGCGTTCGGCTTCTGGGACTGGGTCGGCGGCCGGTACTCCGTGGACTCCGCGATCGGCACGTCGCTCGCGATCGCGATCGGGCCGGACGGGTTCCGCGACTTCCTCGCGGGCTTCCACGCGGTCGACGAGCACGTCGCGACGACGCCGTTCGAGCGCAACGTGCCGGTGCTGATGGGGCTGCTCAACGTCTGGTACGTCAACTTCCTCGGCGCGCACACGCACGCCGTGCTGCCGTACGCGCAGTACCTGCACCGCTTCCCGGCGTACCTGCAGCAGCTCACGATGGAGTCGAACGGCAAGTCGGTGCGCTGGGACGGCACACCCGTGACGACGCAGACGGGCGAGGTGTTCTGGGGCGAGCCCGGCACCAACGGCCAGCACGCGTTCTACCAGCTCATCCACCAGGGCACCCGGCTCATCCCCGCCGACTTCATCGCCGTCGCGAACCCGGCGCACCCGCTGAAGGACGGCGACACCGACGTGCACGCGCTGTTCCTCGCGAACTACTTCGCCCAGACGAAGGCGCTCGCGTTCGGCAAGACGGCCAACGAGGTGCGGGCCGAGGGCACCGCGGAGGACATCGTGCCGGCGCGCGTGTTCTCCGGGAACCGCCCGACGACGTCGATCCTCGCGCCGTCGCTCACGCCGTCGGTGCTGGGCCAGCTCATCGCGCTGTACGAGCACATCACGTTCGTGCAGGGCGTCGTCTGGGGCATCGACTCCTTCGACCAGTGGGGCGTGGAGCTCGGCAAGAAGCTCGCGACCGAGATCGCGCCCGCGGTCGAGGGGGACGCGTCGGCGCTGGACGCGCAGGACCCGTCGACGAAGGCGCTCATCGCGAAGTACCTCGAGCTGCGTCACTGACGCAGCCGCCCGAGGGCGTCGTCCTGCCGACCGGCGGGGCGGCGCCCTCCGTGCGTCCGGGCTCGTCACGGCGCGTGACGCAGTCGGCGCACCGCCGTCGAAAGTCTGGACCGGTCGAGATCGTGTGAAACCTCTCATATCCGACCTTGGGGGTGCCGAACCGTGGTTTGGTGTCACGGCAAACGCTTACCAACCCATGGAGGCCTCGTGACATCCCGACGCACCACCCGCCTACGACAGACCGTCGCGCTCGCCGTCGCCGCCGTCCTCGGCAGCACGGTCGCCGTCGCGGTCGCACCGTCCGCCTCGGCCACCACGCCCGACGGCTCCGCCTGGTACGTGCTCGTCTCGCGCAAGAGCGGGCTCGCCCTGGACGTCAAGAACGGCTCGACGTCCGACGGCGCCGCCCTCGTCCAGAGCACCCGCACCGACGCCACGTCGCAGCAGTTCCGCTTCGTCTCCGCGGGCAGCGGCTACTACGCGCTGCAGAACCGCGGGTCGGGCAAGGTCCTGTCGGTCAGCGGCGGCAGCACGAGCGACGGCGCAGCGATCGTCCAGCAGACCGACACGAGCGCGACCAGCCAGCAGTTCTCGCTCGTCGACCAGAGCGACTACGTGCGGCTCGTCAACCGCAAGTCGTCCAAGGTCGCCCAGGTCGCCGACGCGTCGAAGTCCAGCGGCGCCGCGATCGTCCAGGGCACGGACACGAAGTCGTACCACCAGCAGTGGCAGCTCGTGAAGGTCGGCAGCGGCGGGACGACACCGACGTCCTCCCCCACGCCGACGACCACGTCGACGCCGACGCCGACGAGCAGCCCCACGTCGAACCCCGGCACGTTCCCGTCCTGGCCGTCCGCCAAGGGCGAGAAGAAGGTCTCGTCGACGATCAGCGTCTCCGGCACGTTCGACGGCGGCCTGGTCCGCTACTACGGCCTGTCGTCGGACGGCCAGAGCGAGTCGCAGCCGCCCATGTTCCAGCTGTCCGACGGCGCGGTCCTCAAGAACGTCATCCTCGGCTCCGGCGCCGGCGACGGCGTGCACTGCACCGGCACCTGCACGCTGCAGAACGTGTGGTGGGAGGACGTCGAGGAGGACGCCGCGACCCTCAAGGGCAGCTCGTCGTCGCAGGTCATGACGGTCGACGGTGGCGGCGCGAAGGGCGCGTCCGACAAGGTGTTCCAGCACAACGGGCCGGGCACGTTCGTCATCAAGAACTTCCAGGTGTCGAGCTTCGGCAAGCTGTACCGCTCGTGCGGCAACTGCAAGACGCAGTACGCGCGCTCGGTCGTCGTGCAGAACGTCCAGGCCACCGCACCGGGCAAGGCCCTGGTCGGCATCAACCCGAACCTCGGCGACAAGGCCTCGCTGTCGGGCCTGACGATCATCGGCGACTCGTCGAAGAAGATCTCGATCTGCGACCAGTACAAGGGCGTGACGTCGGGCGAGCCGTCGAAGGTCGGCAGCGGCCCGAGCAGCGCGTGCCAGTACGACCCGTCGGCGATCGTCTACAAGTGACGCGACCGCGCCGCCCCTCGGGACCACTCGGGGGGCGGCGCCGGCCGTCGCTCAGGCGCCGAAGCGCTCCGCGCGCTCGACGACCCGCCCGCGGTGCGCGTCGTGGTCCCACGTGTACACGGTCCGGCCCTCGACCAGCACGTGCTCCGCGCGGGAGTGCACGTCGAGCGGGTCGCCCGACCACACGACGACGTCGCCGTCGCGCCCGGCCTCGAGTGCGCCGACGCGCTCCGACAGCCCGAAGAACTCCGCCGGGTTGACCGTGAGCGCCTCGAGCGCGGTCTGCCGCGGCAGACCTTCCTTGACCGCGAGCGTCGCCTGGTGGACCAGGAAGTTGATCGGCACGACCGGGTGGTCGGTCGTGATCGCGACCCGCACGCCGGCGGCCGCGAGCGCCGCGAGGTTCGCGATGGCCCGGTCGCGCAGCTCGACCTTCGAGCGGCTCGTGAACAGCGGCCCGAACACGACGGGCACGTCCCGCTCGGCGAGCACGTCGGCGATCTTGTGCGCCTCGGTGCCGTGGTTGACGACGAGGCGGTAGCCGAACTCGTCGGCCAGCCGCAGGGCGGTCGCGATGTCGTCGTGGCGGTGCGTGTGCTGGTCCCAGACGAGCTCGCCGTCGAGCACGCGGGCCAGCGTCTCGAGCGTGAGGTCGGTCGCGAACGGCTCACCCTTCGACGACGCCGCGGCCCGGGCCGTCGCGTAGTTCCGCGCCTTCGTGAACGCCTCCCGGATGACGAACGCGGTGCCGAGCCGGGTCGACGGCAGCTGGGTGCGCTGCCCGTAGACGCGCTTCGGGTTCTCGCCGAGCGCCGACTTCACGCTCACCGACGCCGAGATGACCTGCTCGTCGACCGTGCGGCCGCCCCACGTCTTCATCGCCACCGACTGCCCGCCGATCGGGTTGCCCGACCCGGGCTTCACGACGACCGACGTGATGCCGCCGACGAGCGCGTCGCGGAAGCCCTCGTCCTCGATGTTCACCGCGTCGACCGCGCGGACCCCGGCCGTGTTCGGCGTGACCATCTCGTTCGTGTCGTCGCCCGCGGGGCCCTCGCCCTCCTCGTGCAGTCCGACGTGGCCGTGCGCCTCGACGAACCCGGGCAGCACCCAGCGACCGGTCGCGTCGATCACCCGGGCCCCGGCGGGCACCGTGACGTCGGTGCCGACGGCGGTGATCCGCCCGTCGGTGACGACGACGGTGCCGCCGGGGACCGGCGCGCTGGAGACGGGGACGACGTGGCCGCCGGTGATCGCGACGACCTGAGGTGCGGTGGGAGGCATGCCCCCACGGTAAGCACGTCAGGCGGGTGAGCAGTTCACGCCCTCCGCCCGGCCGTCGCCGGTGCCCTGGAAGCCGAGCTCGGCCGACTGGCCGACCCCGAGCGAGCCGTTCCACGCGGCGTTGCCGAACTGCTTGGCGTCACCCGAGGTCAGCGTGAGCTGCGCGCTCCAGAAGTTCGCGACCTGGCCGTCCGGCAGCGAGAACGTCACGCGCCAGCCGGTGATCGGCGCGCCCACCGCCGTGACGCGGATGCTCGCGACGAACCCGCCCGGCCACGTGCTGGCCAGCGTGTACGTCGCGATGCAGCCGGGCGTGCCGGGCGGCACCGGCGGCATCGTGTACGTCGGGCTGGCGCTCGGCGTCGGGGTGGGCGTGCGCGTCGGGCTGGGGGTCGGGGTCGGCGTGGGGGTCGTCGTCGGAGCCGTGCCGTCGAGCGCCGCCGCGACCGCCGGGTACCAGCGGTCGGCCATCTTCACGGTGCCTGCGTCGTTCGGGTGCACGCCGTCGCCCGTGTCGGTCGCGGGGACCCAGCCGGTCCACTGGTCGACGACGGTGATCGGCGACGTGGCGGTCGTCAGGCCGGCGGCCCATCCAGGGATCGCGGCGTTCAGGGTCGTCGTGCGCGCGGGGCACTCGGCGCACAACGACGGCGCGACCGGGATGATCTGCGCGACCAGCACCTTCATGCGCGGGTTGCTCGCGCGCATCTGGTTCACGAGCGTCGTGTACGCGGCGAGGATCTGCTGCGTCGACCGGTTGCTCCACACGTCGTTGGTGCCGAAGTGCATGACGACCACGTCCGGCCGGGTCGACGCGAGCCAGCCCACGAGCAGGCCCTGGTCCGCCACGTTCGTCACGAGGTAGCCGCCGTGGCCCTCGTTGTCGCCGTCGTAGGCGAACCCGCAGCCCTGCGCGGGCAGCGTGCCGACCATGTCGACGTTCGGGTGGCCGGTCTGCTGGAGCTTCTGCCACAGCAGCGCCCGCCAGCAGCCCGGCGAACCCGTGATCGAGTCGCCGAGCGTCATGACGCGCACCGGGTCGGCCGCCGCGGTGGGGCCGGCGAGCGCGAGCGCCCCGCCGAGCAGCAGGGCGAGCACGCCGACCACGCCGGCGAGCAGGCGGGTGAGGCGGGTCGTCGGACGGGTCGTCATGGGGTCCTCCCGGGGCGCACGGGGGCGGGCTTCCTCGCCCGACCGGCGGGCGGCGGCCCACCACCGCCGAGCGTGGCGGGAAGGGTCGCGACGAACACGGCCATGAAGCGTTTCGACGCCGTGAGAGGCTCGAGGGATGGCAGAGGTCGCACGAGCCAGGGTCGACGCGTGGACGTGGGCCGTCCGGCTGTTCCCGACGCGGTCGGCGGCCGGTGCGGCGTGCCGCGCGGGTCACGTGCGCGTCAACGGCGACCGCGCCAAGCCCGCGACGCAGGTGGTCCCGGGCGACGAGGTGCACGTCCGCGGCGGTGCGCGCGAGCGGATCGTCGTCGTGCAGCGGACCATCGTCAAGCGCGTCGGCGCCGACGTCGCGGTCGGGTGCTACCTCGACCGCTCCCCCGCCGTCGTGCCCCGCGAGCAGGTCGCGGTCGCCGGGCAGCGCGACCG
>JAEWCA010000048.1 GCA_023390875.1 Actinomycetes bacterium | reverse complement strand
CGTGCGGCGTGCCGGGCGGCGAGCGTCGCCCAGGTGCGCGCGTCGAGCGCGCGCGTGCCCAGGGCGGTCGAGGTCATGCCCCCAGGGTAGGTCGGCCGCGTGGGCGGTCGTTGCCGCGGTCGTCCGGCGCCGGGAGACTGTCGGCGTGCTCACCGCAGCCCTCGTCCTGGCCGCCGTCGCCGCGGCCCTCCACGTCGTGATCTTCGTGCTCGAGGCGGTTCTGTTCACGCGTCCCGACGTGCACGCCCGGTTCGGGACCCGGCCCGAGGACGTCGCGGCGGTGCGGCCGTGGGCGCTCAACCAGGGGTTCTACAACCTGTTCCTCGCGGTCGGTGCCGGCGTGGGGGTGGTGCTCGCGGCGACCGGGGAGGAGCAGGTGGGCCTGGCGCTGGTGCTGCTGGCCTGCGGCTCGATGCTCGCCGCCGCCGCGGTGCTGCTCGCGACCGACCGCCGGATGGCGCGCGCAGCCGTCACGCAGGGCACCGTGCCGCTGCTGGCCGTGGTGTGCGCGGTCGCCGCCCTGACGGCCTGAGCGGGATCTCACCTATCGAAACAATCCGTTCCGTCCGTTGAAATCGGGCGGAGTGGAATGGTTAGAGTTCGATGTGAACACGCCCGCGAACCCTGACGTCTACACGCACGGGCACCACGAGTCCGTCCTGCGCTCCCACCGGTGGCGCACCGCGGAGAACTCCGCCGCCTACCTGCTGCCCGCCCTCGTGCCCGGCACGCGCCTGCTCGACGTCGGCTGCGGGCCCGGGTCCGTGACGATCGACCTCGCGGCCCGACTCGAGCCCGGCGAGGTCATCGGCGTCGACACGTCCGAGGCGGTCGTGGAGATCGCGCGCGAGGCGGCCAAGGACGCGGGCTCCTCCAACGTCACGTTCGACGTCGCGGACGCCTACGCGCTGCCGTTCGAGGACGACACGTTCGACGTCGTCCACGCCCACCAGGTGCTCCAGCACCTCACCGACCCGATCGCCGCGCTCCGCGAGATGCGCCGCGTCGCGCGACCCGGCGGTCTCGTCGCCGTGCGCGACGCCGACTACTCCGGCATGACGTGGTACCCGCCGTCGCCCGGGCTCGACGAGTGGCTCGCGCTGTACCACGAGGTCACGCAGGCCAACCGTGCCGAGGCGAACGCCGGCCGGCAGCTGCTCTCGTGGGTGCGGGAGGCGGGCTTCGACCCCGCGGGGATCGTGCCGAGCGCGGGCGTGTGGTGCTACGCGACGCCCGAGGACCGCACGTGGTGGGCGGGCCTGTGGGCCGACCGCTCCGTGGCGTCCAACTTCGCGGCGCAGGCGATCGACCACGGCCTCGCCGACGAGGTCGGGCTCGAGCTGCTCGCGGACGCGTGGCGCGAGTGGGGCGAGCAGCCCGACGGGTGGTTCGCGGTGCTGCACGGCGAGGTGCTCGCCCGGGCCTGACCGGGTGATCGTGCCGCTCGTGTGACGTACGCCCGGCGCACGAGCGGTCATCTGGAGCCGACGGCTGCCGATGGGAGCGCGAAAGAGGTGCAGCCCCGGTGCCTCGTCGTCCTGATCGGAAGCACTTCATGCGTGGTTGGCGCGGACTGTCCATCGGCAAGCGGATGTACGCGGTGTTCGGCGTGCTCACCGCCATGACCTGCGCGGCCGTCGGTCTCGGGGTCTGGACGGCGGTCACGCAGCACTCGTACGTCACCCGCGTCGGGCGCGCCGCCGGGAGCGCGGACGCCGCCGCCCTCGTCGCGCAGGCGGACGCCGCGCAGCGCGCGGGGTTCGTCGCGATGCTCGTGCTCGCCGTCGTCGCGATCGGCTTCGCGGTCTTCGCGGCCGGCAAGGTCACGCGCGACGTCAGCCGGCCCGCCGGCCGGATCCGCGACGTCGCCCTCGCCATGGTGCGCGGCGACCTGTCGCAGCGCACGGGTCTCGACGGCGGCGGGGAGATCTCGCGCGCCGGCGCGGCGCTCGACGAGGCCATCGGGTCGATGGCCGCGCTCGTCGAGCAGGTCACGCGCACCGCGTCGCAGACGTCCGGCACGGCCGACACCGTGCGTGACGCGTCGCGCGCGGGTGCCCGCTCGGCGGGCGAGACCTCGGAGGCCGCCGAGGCCGTCGCGGCGTCGGCGCAGGAGGTGTCCCGGACCGTCCGGACGGTCGCCGCGGGCGCCGAGCAGATGGGCGCGTCGATCCGGGAGATCGCGCAGAACGCGTCCGAGGCGGCCAAGGTCGCGGCGCACGCGACCCAGGTCGCCGTCGCGACCAACGACCAGGTCGCGAGGCTCGGGCTGTCCTCGCAGGAGATCGGCAACGTCGTCAAGGTCATCACGTCGATCGCGGAGCAGACGAACCTGCTCGCGCTCAACGCGACGATCGAGGCCGCACGCGCGGGGGAGGCCGGCAAGGGGTTCGCGGTCGTCGCCGGTGAGGTCAAGGAGCTCGCGTCCGAGACGGCCCGGGCCACCGAGGACATCGCGCAGCGCGTCGAGGCCATCCAGGAGGACACCACGGCGGCGGTCGCCGCGATCGCCGAGATCTCCCAGATCATCGAGCGGATCAACGACTACCAGCTGACCATCGCGTCGGCCGTCGAGGAGCAGACCGCGACGACCAACGAGATGTCGCGCGGCGCCGTCGACGCGGCCGGCCGGGCCGGCGACATCGCGGCGAGCATCACGTCCGTCGCCACGAGCGCCTCGACGAGCGCCCACGCGCTGTCGCAGGTCGACGCCAGCATGGACGGCGTCGTCGCGCTCTCGCAGGAGATGGCGGGCACGATCGCGGCGTTCCGCGTCTGACGCTTGACGGCGCGCCGCGGGTGCCACACTGCCGACGTGGTCACTGCCGCCGAGCTCGCGCGCCACGCACACCTGCACGTCAGCGCCGCGCAGGACGTCGACCCGGGTCTGACCGCCGCGGAGGTCGCGCGCGTCGAACGCGAGGGCGGCTTCCGCTTCGCGGCCGTGCAC
>JAEWCA010000559.1 GCA_023390875.1 Actinomycetes bacterium | reverse complement strand
GTGCATGTCCTCGCGGTTCTCGGCGGCCGGGCGGCGGCGGTACCCCGGGCCGACGCGGTGGGCCATGCACCAGCAGCGACCGGCCGGGCCGCCCGCGTCCAGGAGCTCCGCGAACGCGGGCCAGCGCTCGGGCGTGAGCGGCTCGACGGCGAGGTCGGTCCGTCCTGCGGGCATGCTCCAGCGAACCGCGTGCGCGGCGGCCGTGCCACGGCTGTGGGTGGTCCGCGCGATGATGTGCGGGTGACCGACGACGTCCCGGCGCTGGTGAGCGCCTCCGCCGAGCAAGAGATCCCCGCCGACGCGCGGCACCGGTGGACCGAGCTGGCGGACCTCATCCAGGCCGACCAGTTCGCGTACTACGTCCGCGACGCGCCGACGTCGTCGGACGCGGAGTACGACGCGCGGCTGCGCGAGCTGCAGGCGCTCGAGGACGCGCACCCCGGGCTGCGGACACCGGACTCGCCGACGCAGCGGGTGGGCGGCACGTTCTCCACGGAGTTCGCGTCGGTCGAGCACGTCGAGCGGATGCTGTCGCTCGACAACGCGTTCTCGGACGAGGACATCGCGACGTGGGCGGCCCGGGCGCACCGCGAAGTCGATGCTCACGAGCACTGGCAGTACCTGTGCGAGCTGAAGATCGACGGGCTCGCGATCGCGCTGCTGTACGAGCGGGGACGCCTGGTGCGGGCCGCGACGCGCGGCGACGGGCGGACGGGCGAGGACGTCACGCTGAACGTCCGCACGATCTCGACGATCCCCGACGTGCTGGCCGGCGACCCGGGCACGCACCCCGAGCGGATCGAGATCCGCGGCGAGGTGTTCCTGCCGGTCGCGGCGTTCGCGGAGCTCAACGCGTCGCAGGTCGAGGCGGGCAAGAGCCCGTTCGCGAACCCCCGCAACGCGGCCGCGGGGTCGTTGCGGCAGAAGGACCCGCGCGTGACGGCGTCGCGCGACCTGCGGATGTACGCGCACGGCATCGGTGCGCTCGTGTGGGGTGCCGGGCGGGGGACCGGGATCGAGCGCCAGTCCCAGGTGTACGACCTGCTCGCGTCGTGGGGAGTCCCCGTCTCGGGGCACACGCGCATCGTCGAAGGGCTCGACGGCGTGCGGGAGATGATCGCGTACTACGGCGAGCACCGGCACGACGTCGAGCACGAGATCGACGGCATCGTCGTCAAGGTCGACGAGATCGCGCTCCAGCGCCGGCTCGGGGCGACCAGCCGTGCACCGCGGTGGGCGATCGCGTACAAGTACCCGCCCGAGGAGGTCAACACCAAGCTCCTCGACATCCGCGTCAACGTCGGGCGCACCGGTCGCGTGACGCCGTACGGCGTGATGGAGCCCGTGTTCGTGTCCGGGTCGACGGTCGAGATGGCGACGCTGCACAACGCGAGCGAGGTGGCCCGCAAGGGCGTGCTCATCGGCGACACCGTGGTGCTGCGCAAGGCCGGCGACGTGATCCCCGAGATCGTCGGACCGGTCGTCGACCTGCGCGACGGCACCGAGCGCGCGTTCGTCATGCCGACGCAGTGCCCGTCGTGCGGCACGCCGCTCGCGCCCGCCAAGGAGGGCGACGTCGACATCCGCTGCCCCAACCAGCGGTCGTGCCCGTCGCAGCTGCGCGAGCGGCTGTTCCACGTCGCGTCGCGCGGGGCGTTCGACATCGAGGCGCTCGGCTGGGAGGCGGCCTCGGCGCTGCTGAGCGCGGGCGTGGTCGCCGACGAGGGCGACCTGTTCGCGCTCGACGCCGACGCGCTGCGCAAGGTGCCGCTGTTCACGCTGTCGACGAGCTCGAAGGTCGGTGGCGTCGTGCGGGAGGCCGGCGACCTCAACGCCACGGGGACGGCGCTCCTCAGCAACCTCGAGAAGGTCAAGCAGGCGGCGCTGTGGCGCGTGGTCGTGGCCCTGTCGATCCGGCACGTCGGCCCGACGGCGGCGCGGGCGCTCGCCCAGCACTTCGGGTCCGTCCCCGCGATCGCCCAGGCCACCGAGGCGGAGATCGCTGCGGCGGAGGGGGTCGGGCCGACCATCGCCGGCGCCGTGCGTGCGTGGTTCGACCAGCCCGGCGAGGACGACAAGTGGCACGCGCGGATCGTCGAGAAGTGGGCCGCCGCGGGCGTGCGCATGCAGGAGGAGCGCGACGAGTCCGTGCCGCGCACGCTCGAGGGGCTGACGGTCGTGGTGACGGGCGGGCTCGAGCGGTTCAGCCGCGACGGGGCCAAGGAGGCGATCCTGGCGCGCGGCGGGAAGTCGGCGGGGAGCGTGTCGAAGAAGACCGACTACGTCGTGGTGGGCGAGAACGCCGGGTCGAAGGAGACCAAGGCCCGCGAGCTCGGGCTGCGCATCCTTGACGAGGCGGGGTTCGAGGCGCTGCTGGCGCAGGGACCTGCCGGCGTGGGGGACGCCACGGGGGACGTCGCGGCCGCGGGTGACGACGCCGGTGCGGGCGACGGGGCCGCCGCGGGTGCTGGTGCGGGTGCGTCTGCCGCCGCCGGCGAGGGCGGTGCCCGGGTGGCCGGCGCCGACGGCGAGGCCTGAGATGGCGGGTGCGGTGGTCCGGGTCGCCCGGGGGCGTGACGTCGCCGACGCCGGGGCGCTGACCGCGGAGGCCTACCTGGCCGACCGGCTCCTCGACCCGGCCGACGAGTACGCGGTCGAGCTGCGGGACGCGGAACGCCGGGCGCGCGAGGCGACGCTCCTCGTCGCGGCGGTCCCGTCCGGGGCGCCGGGCGCGGACCCCGACGACCTGGTCGTGGTCGGCACGGTGACGCTCGCGCCGTACGGCACGTCGTACGCCGAGGTGGCGGAGCCGGGTGAGCTCGAGGTCCGGATGCTCGCGGTGGCACCCGAGGCCCGCCGGCACGGGATCGCCGAGCTGCTGGTCACGACGGCCCTGCGCGAGGCGGTTGCGAGCGGCGCCCGGCGCGTGGTGCTGTCGACGCTCGACTCGATGGAGGCCGCGCGCCGGCTCTACGCACGTCTCGGCTTCGTCGCGGACCCGCAGCGGGACTGGGACCACGAGGACGTGCACCTGCGCGTCCACACGTGGACGCCGCCCGACGCGCCGGGCGCGCTCGTCGAGCAGGCGACCTGGCCGCCGGCCCGCGTCGTGGACGTGGACGGCTGGCGGGTCGGCCTGTCGGGCGGCCTGACGCGCCGCGCCAACAGCGTCCTGCCCCTCGGTGCTCCGCGGGACGTCCACGCGACGCTCGACCGGGTCGAGGCGCTGTACGCGTCGGTCGGCCAGCCTGCCGTCGTCCGCGTGTGCCGTGCGGCGACACCCGGGCTCGAGGCGCTGCTCGACGCGCGCGGGTACGCGACGCCGTCGGGGGCGGACGTGCTCGTCCGGCAGGTGGAGCGTCCCGGCGAGGGGGGCGGGCGCACGCACCGTGCGGCCGGGGGGACCGCGGCCGGGCCCGTGCGGGTGTCGGTGACCGACCGTCCCGACGACGCGTGGCTCACGCTGTGGTCGGGTTCGAAGACCCCGCTCCGCGCGGGCGCCCCGGACGCGGCGGATGCGGCAGGTGCCCGGCTGAGGTTCGCCCGGGAGGTGCTCGGGGGAGCGCCGGCCGTCTACCTGCGCGCGAACGACGCCGAGGGCCCGGTCGGTGTCATCCGTGCGGCGTTCGCCGAGGACTGGGTCGCGCTGTCGTGCCTCGTCGTCGCGCCACGTGCGCGGCGGCGCGGCCTGGGGCGGATGCTCACGGTCCGGGCGCTCGACGAGGCCGCCGCGCGTGGGGCTCGGCGGGCGTTCCTGCAGGTCGAGCCGCACAACACGGGGGCGGCGGCGCTGTACGCGGGGCTCGGGTTCCAGCCCGCGGAACGGTACGTGTACCGGGAGCTCCAGCCGGCGGGCTGAGGTCCGGGGAGCCGGTGCCGGCCCGGCGGTGCGGTGCTGGTGCCCGGAGACGCTCGGCGCGCGCGTCGGCCGGATGCGGTCGGCCGGCCGTCAGTGCAGCCCGCGCTCGATGTCGGCCGGATGCGGTCAGCGGGCCGCCCAGAGCAGCCCGCGCTCGATGAGGGTCCGCACCGCGGGCACCTCGAGGTCGGCGAGCTGGTGCCCGGGCGCGCACACGAAGATCCGTCCCTGTCCCCACCGGCGGGTCCAGACGGCCGGCGACGTCACGGGGGCGTGCCAGGGGTCGTCGGGCCCGGGCGTGATCGTGGTCGTCGCGAGGACGTCGTTCAGCGGGTCGGTGAGCAGCCAGTACTGCTCGGAGCGCAGCACGAAGTCGGGCACGCCCTCGACGATCGGGTGGTCCCCGGTGACGGTGACGGTGTGCTCGACGATCCCTCCGGGGTGCGCGGCGAACTGCGCACCGACCATCTGGAGGTAGTCGGTGGCGATCCGGAAGGAGTCGACGACACCGCCGTGCCAGCCGGCGAACCCGGTGCCGGCGGCGACCGCGGTGCGCAGGCCGCGCAGCTCGTCGGCGAGGATGTCGCCCATCGTCCAGCACTGGACCACCAGGTCGGTCGCCGCCATGAGGTCGGGGTCGGCGTACACCTCGAGCGAGCCCTCGACGACGACGTCGAAGTCGTGCTCGCGCAGGAACGGCACGAACAGGTCGGCGGCCTCCTCGGGGGCGTGGCCGTCCCACCCGCCCCGGACCACGAGCGCTCGGCGTTGCTGGGTCACGCGTTCCTCCACTCGGGTCAGCTGATCAGTGCGTCGATGGCGGCGGCGGACAGGACGTGGTCGGACGCCATGGCGGACGCGCCGAGCACGCCGGCGCGGCCCTTGGTGCGCGAGGCGACGATGCGCAGGTGCTGGGTCGCGAGCGGCAGCGACCGACGGTAGACGACCTCGCGGATGCCGGCGAGGAGGTGCTCGCCCGCCTCGGCGACGACGCCGCCGATCACGATGACGGACGGGTTGAGCATGCTCACGCAGGCGGCGAGCACCTCCCCGATGTGCCGGCCGGCCTCGCGCACCTCGCGGCTCGCCGCCAGGTCGCCCGCGCGGACGAGCGCGACGACGTCCGCGCTGGTGGTCGCGTCCGGCAGTGCGCTCGCGATCGCGGGGCCGCTCGCGACGGCTTCGAGGCAGCCCGTGTTGCCGCAGCGGCACGGCAGGTCGAGGCCGCCGGGGACGGCGATGTGGCCGAGGTCGCCCGCCGCTCCCTGGGCGCCGCGGCGGATCTGCCCGTCGGAGATGATGCCGGCGCCGATGCCGGTCGCCACCTTGACGAACAGGAGGTGGTCGACCTGCGGCCACTGCGACGTGTGCTCGCCGAGGGCCATGACGTTGACGTCGTTGTCGACGAGCACGGGGACCCGCAGCTTGCGGGTGAGGAGGCCGGGCACGTCGGCGTCGTCCCAGCCGGGCATGATCGGCGGGTTGATGGGGCGTCCGGTGGAGTGCTCGACGGGTCCTGGCAGGCCGACGCCCACGCTGACCAGGTCGCTGATCGGCCGGTCGGCCGTGGCGAGCAGCTGGAGGCCGAGCTCGACGACGCGGTCGAGGACGGGCACGGGACCCTCGGCGATCGCGATGGGCTCGTGGTGCTCCGCGAGCACGGTCCCGGCGAGGTCGGTGAGCGCGAGCCGCGAGTGGGTGGCGCCGAGGTCGACCGCGAGGACCACCCGCGCGGACGGGTTGAACGCGAACGTGGCCGGTGGCCGTCCTCCGGTCGAGCTGGCCTCTCCGGCGGGTGAGACGAAGCCCGAGGAGAGCAGGAGGTCGACGCGCGCGGCGATGGTCGAGCGGGCCTGGCCGGTGAGAGTGGCCAGGTCGGAGCGGGTGCGGGGCTGGCCGTCCCGGAGGAGCTGGAACATCTCCCCGGCGCCCGTCGGCTTGGGGGCGAACTTGAGGAGCTCGTCCATGCGCACAGTGAATCATTCCGCCTTGTGTAGGTCACGTTCGCGTAACTCTGACACACGGACTACGACTTTTGCTTGACCGACGGCAGAAGTGGGTCCTACGTTCTGCGACATGGTCAACGTGGACCCACCGCTGCTCCAGATGAGCGGGATCGTGAAGCAGTTCCCGGGCGCGAGGGCGCTCGACGGTGTCGACCTGGAGATCCGGGCCGGCGAGGTGCACTGCCTGCTCGGCCAGAACGGCGCCGGCAAGTCGACCCTCATCAAGGTGCTCGCGGGCGCCCACCAGCCCGACGAGGGCCAGATCCTGCTCGACGGCCGGCCGGTCACCATCCCGCACCCCGTCGCGGGGCTGCGGCTCGGCATCGCGACCATGTACCAGGAGCTCGACGTCGTCGACGGCCTGTCGGTCGCCGAGAACATCTACCTCGGCCACGAGCTCGCGACCGCCGGCTTCTCGCAGCGCCGGACCGCGACCGCCAACACGCGCGCGCTCCTGCAGCGCCTCGGCCACGGCGACATCTCGCCGCACCGCGAGGTCGGGCGCCTCTCGGCCGCGGGCAAGCAGATCGTCAGCATGGCCCGCGCGCTGTCGCACGACGCACGCGTCATCGTCATGGACGAGCCCTCGGCCGTGCTCGACGCCGAGGAGGTCGCGAACCTGTTCCGCGTCGTCCGCGAGCTCACCGCGTCGGGCGTCGCGGTCGTCTACATCTCGCACCGCCTCGAGGAGATCCGCCAGATCGGCGACCGGATCACGGTGCTCAAGGACGGCCGCACGGTCGCGACCGGGCTGCCCGTCGCGCAGACGCCGACGGCCGAGCTCATCCGGCTCATGACGGGCCGCACCGTCGAGTACGCGATCCCGCCGCGACCCGCGGTGTCGGACGACGCGGCGACGGTGCTGCACGTCGAGGGCCTCACGCTGCGCGGCGCGTTCCGGGACGTGTCGTTCGACGTCCGGGCGGGCGAGGTCGTCGGCCTCGCCGGGCTCGTCGGCTCGGGGCGCACGGAGATCCTCGAGACCGTGTTCGGCGCCCGCCGCGCGACGGCGGGCACCGTC
>JAEWCA010000528.1 GCA_023390875.1 Actinomycetes bacterium | reverse complement strand
GGGGGGGGGGGGGCGCGGGGGGGGGGGGGGCGCCGCGCCGCCCGCCACCGCCGTGCGTCACCGGGGCTGCGGACCCCGGGTCGGGGTCACTTGGCGCTGTCGATGGCCGACTGGCCGGCCGCGTTCGCGTCCTCGAGCAGCTGGTCGATGTCCGCGTTCTGGTCGGAGATCACGGCCTGCACCACCGGGAACAGCTGCGCGTACAGGTCCTGGACCGACGCCGAGGCCTCGGGCACCAGGTTCTGCGTGAACATGACGTCCGTGTAGCCCTTCATGTCCTCGAGCGGCACGTTGATGTACTGCTTGACCCACTCCTGGCTCTGCTCGTAGTTGGCCTGCGAGAAGATCGGCAGCACCGGGGTGCCGACGGCCTGGGGCGGGTTCGCGGCGACCCGGGACTGCGCGTCGGCGACGGCCTGGTCCTTGTCCTGCAGCTTGCTCAGGTACCACCAGTCGATCCACTTGACCGCGGCGTCCTTCTGCGCGTCCGTGGAGTCCTTCGTGACGGCCGCCATCGTGCCGCCCGTGAGGGCACCGCCGTCGCCCGACGTCGGGATCGCCGTGAGGCCGTAGCCCCAGTCGCTGTTCACGCCGTTCGACTCGACGAGGGAGTTGTAGACGTCGGAGCCCGACGTGTACATCGCGAGGTTGCCGGCCGCGAACTCGGTGTTGATGTCGCCCCAGCCGAGGTCGGTCCGGTCGAGCAGCGAGCCGTCCTCCCACTTGAGGTCGTGGAGCCACTGCAGGTGCTCCTTGACGGCCTTGTCGTCGAGCGTCGCGGTGTAGCTCTCGCCGTCGAACGTCTCGATGACGCCGCCGCGGGAGTTCGCGCCCGCGGCGAGCTGCCAGCCGCCCGCGTTGTCGAGCGCCATCATCGCGTAGCCCGCGACACCGGTGGCGTCGTGGATCTTCTTGGCGTCCTCGCGGACCTCGTCCCACGTGGTCGGCGGGGCGTCCGGGTCCAGACCGGCCTGCTGGAACAGGTTCCGGTTGTAGTGCAGGGCCACCGCGTAGATCGACTTGGCCGGGACGGCGTAGATCTTGCCGTCGTCGCCCGTGCCGTTCGCGAGGAGCTTCTCGTTGAACTGGTCGCCGTACGGCAGCGCCCGGACGTACGAGTCGATGTCCGCGAGCTGGTTGTTCTCGATGAGCGTCTTGCCGTCGGTCAGCGGGATCTCGAAGACGTTCGGCAGCGTGCCGCCGGCGAGCTGCGCGGTGAACGTCGACGCCTTCCAGTCGTAGTCCTCGGGCTCGACCGTGATGTCCGGGTACTTCTCCTCGAACGACGCGACGCGGTCCGCGAGCTGCTGCTTCGCGGCGTCGTCGGCCGTCGGGAGCAGCCCCGCGACCTTGATGTTGACCTTGCCGGACGCGTCGCTGGACGAGTCGCTCGAGTCGTCGTTGCTGCTGCACGCGGCCAGGAGGCCGAGCGACAGCACGCCGGCCATGGCCAGCGCGGTGGTGCGTGAGGACCTCATCGTCACTCCTTCGTGAGTTGCGGCCGGACGGGGGGTCGGGCCGGGTACTGCTGTGCGGTTCGGGTCGGTGTGCGGGGCTTACGGGGTCGGGGCGGGTCGGTCGGTGCGCAGCCACGCGGCGGTGTCGCGCGGCAGCAGGCCTGCCTCGAGCGGGTCGCTCGTGAGCAGGACGTCGGTGTGTTGCGGCAGCTCGACGGGAGACGTGCCGAGGTTGACGACGCACACGACGTCGCCACGGGCGAACGCCAGCACGTCCTCGGGGGCGTCGACCCAGGCCATCGGCCCGTCACCGAGCGACGGCTCGGTGCGACGGACCGCGAGGGCCGCGCGGTAGAGATGCAGCATCGAGCGCGGGTCCGCCTCCTGGTGCTCGACCGTGAGGCCGGCCCAGGCCTCGGGCTGCGGGAGCCACGGCTCCCCCGTCGCGCCGTGGGGGCTGAACCCGTACGGCGCGGCGGTCCCGGACCAGGGCAGCGGCACCCGGCAGCCGTCGCGGCCGGGATCCACCCCCTGCGACCGGAAGTGCATGGGGTCCTGCAGCAGCTCGCGCGGCAGGTCCTCGACCTCCGGCAGACCGAGCTCGTCGCCCTGGTAGACGTACAGCGAGCCGGGCAGGGCGGCGGTGAGCAGCGCAGCGGCACGGGCCCTTCGCGTCCCGACCGCGAGGTCGGTGGGCGTGCCGAAGCGCTTCGCGGTGAACGCGAACGACGAGTCCTCGCGGCCGTACCGGGTGACCGGGCGCGTCACGTCGTGGTTGGACAGCACCCACGTGGCGGGCGCGCCGACGGGTCCGTGCGCCGCGAGCGTCATGTCGATCGACTCGCGCAGCTGCTTCGCGTCCCACGGCCGGGCCATGAAGTCGAAGTTGAACGCGGTGTGCATCTCGTCGGGCCGCAGGTACTGCGCGAACCGCGCCTTGTCCTGCAGCCACACCTCGCCGACGAGCACCCGCGTGCCCGCGTAGGAGTCGGCGACCTTGCGCCACGCGCGGTACACGTCGTGGATCTCGTCGCGGTCGGCGTGCGGGTGCTGGTCGGTCTCGTCGTACTCGGGGAGGCTGCCGTCCTTGATGAGCAGCGCCGCCGAGTCGATGCGGATGCCCGCGACGCCCCGGTCGAACCAGAACCGCAGCACGTCCTCGAACTCGGCGCGCACGTCGGGGTGGGACCAGTTGACGTCGGGCTGCTGCGGCGCGAACAGGTGCAGGTACCACTCGCCGGGCGTGCCGTCGGGGTTCGTCGTCCGGGTCCACGTGCTGCCCTGGAAGTCGGACACCCACTGCGTCGGCATCTGCTCGCCGTGCTCGCCCTTGCCGGGGTGGAACCAGAACCGCTCCCGCTCGGGGCTGCCGGGGCCGGCGGCCAGCGCAGCCTGGAACCAGGCGTGCTGGTCGGAGACGTGGTTGGGGACGACGTCGATGATCGTGCGGATGCCCTGCCCGAGCGCCTCGGCGATGAGTTGCTCGGCCTCCTCCAGCGTGCCGAACGCCGGGTCGATGGCCCGGTAGTCGGCCACGTCGTAACCGCCGTCGGCGAGCGGGGACACGTACCACGGGGTCACCCAGATCGCGTCGACGCCCAGGTCGCGCAGGTACGGCAGGCGGGCGCGAAGACCGGCCAGGTCACCCGTGCCGTCGCCGTTCCCGTCGGCGAAGCTGCGCGGGTACACCTGGTAGATCACCGCACCGCGCCACCACTGGGCGTCGGTCTCGGGCTGGGCCTGGGGCACGCGGTCTCTCGTCTCTCGTGGGCTCCGACGACGTCGTCGGGCCGGTGCTCGCTGCTGCGTCGTCCGTCACGTCCGGCGGTCGCCCCCTCGTCGGGCCGCGGCCGCCGGTCGTGTCGTCGGCGTGAGCCCGACACTAAAGGTCTCGACTGAAAGTACGCAAGAATCTGACAGCGGCGTTATCGAAGCGTGACCCACGACTGGACGAACCTGTGCGTCGAACGTCACCCGCTGGCGTGACCGGAGACGCACACGGACGCGCGACGCCCGCGAGCGGCAGCGCTCGACGGCGCACGGCCGACCGACGAGCCCGCGGCCGATTGACGAGTCCGTACCCGCTCACCAAGTCCGGGACTGCTCGCCGAGCCCGGGACCGCTCGCCGAGTCCGGGACCGCTCGCCGAGTTCGTGGCTTGTCGTCGAGACCCGTACCTACAACCACCGAACTCGACGACAAGCCACGAACTCGGCGGCTCGACGGCGTGGGCGAGAGGCCCGACGTGAGCGTTCGGCGCCGGCGTCGGCACCCCGGTCGACATCGGCAGGCGCACCCTGCGATCTCGGCGGAAGCTCACGATCTCGGCGGAAACCCGGAGCCCGACGAGGGCGCGCACGGTGGGCAAGGGCGAACTAGGCGGTGCGTGCAGTGACGGGCCGGGGACGAGCCCAGGCGCGCGGGGGCTACGCCGGCCCGAGCGGACCCGCAGGTCGGACGACCCGCACGCGGGTGCCGGC
>JAEWCA010000525.1 GCA_023390875.1 Actinomycetes bacterium | reverse complement strand
CGCGAGGACGGCGTCGAGCAGGCGGACGGCCGCCGCCTTCTCGAGCGGGTTGTTCGCGTTGCCGCACTTCGGCGACTGCACGCACGCCGGGCAGCCGGTCGCGCACCGGCAGGCGACGATCGCGTCGCGGGTCGCCCGGAGCCACGTCGCGCCGAGGCGGAACCCCCGCTCGGCGAACCCGGCGCCGCCGGGGTAGGCGTCGTGCACGAAGACGGTCGCCTGCTCGGTGTCGACGTGCAGCGCGGTCGACAGCCCGCCCAGGTCCCAGCGGTCGCACGTCGCGAGCAGCGGGAGGAGGCCGATGGAGGCGTGCTCGGCGGCGTGCAGTGCTCCCGGGAGGGCCTCGACCGTGACGCCGGCGGCCTCGACGACCTCGGTCGGGGCCGTCCACCACACGGCGGCCGTCCGGAGCGTCCGGGCGGGCAGGTCCAGCTCGGCGCTGCCGAGAACCTGCAGGTCCGGGATGCGCTTGCGCTGGTAGCCGAGCACCTGCGTCGTGACGTCGACGGCCCCGAAACCCCAGGTGAGCGGACCCCAGGCGACCTCCTCGTCGACCGACTGGATCTCGGTCGACGTGACCCAGCGGGCCCAGGTGCCGTAGTCGACGTCCCGTCGGGTCACGAGGGCGACCCCGTCGTCGAGGTGCAGCTCGTCGACGACGAAAGTCGCGCCCTGGTGCACGTAGACCGCGCCGGGGTGCACGGTGGAGTCCGCCGACGCCGCGTCGACCGTCCCCAGCAGCCGCCCGGTCACGGACTCGACGACGCGTACCGGGTCGCCGCCCGAGCCCCGCAGGTCGGTCAGCCGGCTCGCGGGCTCGGCGTGCGTCCAGTACCAGCCGGACGGGCGGCGGCGCAGGGCCCCCCGGTCGACGAGCTCGCCGAGCAGCTCCGCGGATCGGGGGCCGAACAGGTCGAGCTCGTCGGCGCGCAGCGGCTGCTCGGCCGCCGCGGCGCACAGGTGCGGCGCGAGCACGTACGGGTTGGTGGGGTCGAAGACGGTCGCCTCGACGGGCGTCTCGAAGATCGACTCGGGGTGGTGCACGAGGAACGTGTCGAGGGGGTCCTCGCGTGCGACGAGCGCGACGAGCCCGTCGGCGCCGGCGCGGCCCGCCCGCCCGGCCTGCTGCCACAGCGACACCCGCGTCCCGGGCCAGCCCGCGATGAGCACGGCGTCGAGCCCCGAGATGTCGACGCCGAGCTCGAGCGCGTTCGTCGTCGCGAGCGCGCGCAGCTCACCGGTGCGGATCGCCGACTCGAGCGCGCGCCGCTCCTCGGGCAGGTACCCGCCGCGGTACGCGGACACCTGCCGGGCTAGCTCAGGGTCGATCTCCTCGAGGTGGCCACGCGTCGAGGCCGCGACGGACTCGGCACCCCGCCGGGACCGCGTGAAGGCCAGCGTCCGGGCACCCGCGACGGTCAGGTCGGCGAGCAGGTCCGCGATCTCGGCGGTCGCCGTACGCCGTGGCCGGTCGGCGGGCTCGACGGTCACGCGCTCGCCCGTGCCGAGCGGCCCCGAACCCTCCGGCACGAGAGCGCCACCCGGGACCGGGGCGTGGCCGGCGGTCGCCCAGACGTCCTCGGGTCCCGGGGGTGCGAGGTCGTCGGGGGCGCGCACCGCGGCGGCCGGCAGCGGCAGGGCGGTCGCCCACGGGTCGTCGTCGGGCAGCAGGTCCGCCCACGGGGCGTCGCCGCCGGGGAGCTCGGGTGGCTGCCAGAGCACGAACGTCTTGCGGCCCATGGGCGACGCGTCGGCGGTGACGGCCGTGACCTCGGACGGGTCGACGCCGAGCAGGCGGGCGGCGCTCGCGGCCGGGTCCGACGTCGTCGCGGACGCGAGCAGGAACACCGGCGACGAACCGTAGGTCGCGGCCAGCCGTCGCAGCCGCCGCAGCACGAGCCCGACGTGCGCGCCGAAGACCCCGCGGAACGCGTGGCACTCGTCGAGCACCACGTACCGCAGCGATCCGAGCAGCCGCGTCCACCGACGGTGCTGCGGCAGCAGCGCGAAGTGCAGGAAGTCGGGGTTGGTGAGCACGACGTCCGCGTACTCCTGGACCCACCGCCGCTCGTCGAGCGACGTGTCGCCGTCGCACGTCGCGACCCGCACGTCCCGCGCGCGCGACGCCGTGAGGAGCCGGTCGAGGGCGTGCCGCTGGTCGGCGGCGAGCGCCTTCGTCGGGCACAGGTACAGCGTGCTCGCGCGCCGCCCCACGGACTCGATGCGTCCCGGGTCGAGCGTCGACGACGCGACGGCGCCGCGCGCGGCGGTGAGCGCCGGGAGCCAGAACGCGAGCGACTTGCCCGACCCCGTCGACGTCGCGAGGACCACGTGCTTGCCGGACCGTGCCGCGTCGGCGGCCTCCGCCTGGTGCCGCCACGGGCGGTCCACACCGAGCGCGCGGTAGCCCTGGACGAGGTCGGCGTCCGCCCACGACGGCCAGTCGACCTGCTCGCCGGCGCGGGCCGGGAGGTGCCGGACGTGCGTCATCCGGTCCGCTCGCCGTCCTGCGGCGAGCAGCACGTCGAGCAGCTCGCCGGTCCGGACCACGGCGTCATCCTCGCACCGGCGGGGCGCCCGGAGCGCCGAGGCGGCCTCGCAGCGGCACCCGGCGACCGTTCCCGCTGCGCGGATGGGGCGGCCCCGACCAGGCTGCGCGGATCGGCCGCGCCGACCAGGCTGCAAGGATCGGGCTGCGCGGATCGGGCCGCGCGGCGTGCGGTCGGCACGCGAGGATCAGGGCATGCGCGCACGGATCGACCTCAACTGCGACCTCGGCGAAGGCCTCGACGACTGGGTGCCCGGTGTCCCGGGGCCGGAGTCGGTCCTGCTCGACGCCGTCACCAGCGCGAACGTGGCGTGCGGCTTCCACGCGGGTGACGACCGGGTCATGGCGGCGGTGTGCCGGGCGGCGGCGGAGCGCGGGGTCGCGGTGGGGGCGCAGGTGTCGTACCGGGACCGCGAGCACTTCGGACGCCGGTTCCTCGACGTGCCGCCCGACGTGCTGCGCGCGGACGTCGTCGAGCAGGTGGCTGCGCTGCGACGTGCGGCGGCGGTCGCGGGGGCGACGGTCGCGTACGTCAAGCCGCACGGCGCCCTCTACAACGCGGTCGTCCGGCACGAGCAGCAGGCGACCGCGGTGGTCGACGCCGTGGTCGAGGTGGGCGGCGGCCTGCCGGTCGTCGGGCTGCCCGGCGCGGTCGTGCTCGACGTCGCCCGGGACCGGGGCCTGCGGGCGGTCACGGAGGCGTTCGCGGACCGCGGGTACCGGGTGGACGGCACGCTCGTGCCGCGCACCGAGCCGGGTGCGCTCGTCGTCGACGTCGACGCGGTCATCGCCCGCGTGCTCGACATGGTGGTGCGCGGGCACGTCGTCGCGGTGGACGGCTCGGTCGTGCGCCTCGAAGCCGAGTCGGTGTGCGTGCACTCGGACACGCCCGGCGCGACGGTGCTGGCGGCGGCGGTGCGTGAGGCGCTCGACGGTGCGGGTGTGGTGGTGGAGCCGTTCGTCTGACGGACCTGTGCCGATCCCGTGCAGCACGGCGGCGGGGCGTCTCCGGGTGCGCCTCGCCCGCTAACGTCTGCTGACGTGATCGTCTGGCTCAACGGCACCCACGGCGCAGGCAAGACCACGACCGCCGCCCTCGTGCAGCAGCTGCTCCCGGACTCCCGGGTGCTCGACGCCGAGAAGGTCGGCGAGACCCTGATGGACATCTCGCCGGGCCTGCCGTCGACGGACAACTTCCAGCACTGGCCGCCGTGGCGCCCGCTCGTCGTCGAGACGGCGCGTCGTGTCCTCGACTACACCGGCGGCACGCTGGTGATGCCGATGACGGTGCTCGTCGAGGAGTACTGGCGCGAGATCAGCACGGGTCTCGCGGCGCACGGCATCCCGGTCCGGCACTTCGTCCTGCACGCGGACCAGGACACGCTGCGCGGGCGCATCGAGCGGGCCCACGCGGTGCCGTCCCCGTTCCGCCTCGCGTACCTGGAGCCGTACGCCGAGGCCGCGCGCACCTGGTTGCACCGCGACGCCGAGGTCGTCGACACCACCCACCTGACGCCCGCGGAGGTCGCGACGCGGGTC
>JAEWCA010000497.1 GCA_023390875.1 Actinomycetes bacterium | reverse complement strand
GCGTCGTCGAGCGCGACCCGCACCACGTCCGCGCGCCGGGCCGCGACGGCCAGGGCGTGCGGGTCGTCGGCGCGGAGCACGAGCACCGGGCGGCCCTGCGGCGAGCGTGGCGTGATCGACGCGCCGTGCACCGAGAAGAACTCGCCCGTGAACTCGATCGCGTGCACGCGGTCCCGGTCGACGTACCGGTCGGTGTGGGCGTCGAGCACGATCGCGTCGTCCTCCCACGAGTCCCACAGCCGGGTGGCGACCTCGATGACGTCGTCGGCCTCGCGCCACGCCGCGTCGACGTCGCGCGGCGTGCGCTCGTCGTACCGGCGGGCCTCGTCGTCCGCACCGTCCGTGCCGTCGACCGCCGCGACACCGACCTGCACCGCGCCGCGGCCGAGGCTCACGTGGTCGACGGTCTGCACGGCCTTGCCGACGTGGAACGGCTCCAGGTACGTCACCGGCACCACCGGTGCCAGCCCGGCGCGGCTCGTCAGCGGGCCGAGCAGCGACGCGACACCGATCGCGTCGAGCCCGCCGACGAGCGCGCCGTGCTGCTCGCGCACCGGGGCGCTCGTGTCGTCGAGCACGACGAGCGTCGCGCCCGCCCGCTCGGCCTGCTGCGCCAGCCGCACCCAGTACGGGGCCGTGAACACCTGCGCGGCGGCGGCGTGCGGCAGCCGCCACGCCGCCGGGTGGACCCCGGCGCCGGACAGCTCGACGGCGAGGCGGAAGGGACGTGCGCGACTCATGCGGTTCCTCCATCGGCCTGGCAGGAGCACCCGCACCGACCGCGGTCGGGGGTTGCTGCGACGTCGACGAGCCAGGTCTCTCGGTCGCTCGGGATGGGCGCGCGCACGGTACGTACGCGGACCCGTCCTGCCTAGGGATGGAGTCGGTCGTCCCGCGATCCGAGACGGACCGCGCCGCTGGTCAGGGCCGGAGGGACCCCGTCAGAGCTGCTTGGCGAAGCAGAGCGACGTGAAGTCCGCTCCGTACGGGCCGAACGGCACGACCGGGCGGTAACCGAGCGACAGGTACAGCCCGACGGCCTCGGGCTGCCGGATGCCCGTCTGGAGCACGATGCTCGTCATGCCCTGCGCCCGGGCGTCCTGCTCGACGACGTCGAGGAGCGCCCTCGCCGCGCCGGCACCCCGGGCCGAGTCGTCGACGTAGAGCTTCTTCAGCTCGCCGGAGCCCGCCGGGTAGCCGTCGCGGGCCACGCGGAGCGCCGCGGTGCCGACCGCGCGGCCGTCGACCCGGGCGACCAGCGTCGACACGACACCGACGCCCTGCTGCGCGTCGTCCGCGTCGTACCCGATGCCGTCCTCGACCTCCGCGACGTACGCGGGATACCGGACGGAGTTCCACGCCCACATCGCCCGGCGCAGGGCCGCGGCGTCCTCGTCGTCCCACGTGACGTGCTCGACGGTCACCCGCGACGCGTCGCTCGTCTCGGCGCGGCGGGCGCGAGCAGCCTGGGGGGCGAGGGACTTCTCGAAGCAGCGCGAGTCCATCACCTCGACGTACTCGCCGAAGTTGTCGATCGACCGGTAGCCGGCGCGCAGGTACAGGCCGATCGCCTCGGGCTGCAGCACGCCCGTCTCGAGGACCAGGCGCTGCCAGCCGAGCCCGGCCGCGATCCGCTCGAGCTCCGCAAGGACCGTGCGCGAGTGGCCACGACCCCGGTGCTCCGGCAGCACGAACATCCGCTTGAGCTCGCCCGTCCCGGCGCCGAGCTCGTCCGACGCGTCCCGGATCGCACCGCACGCCACGGCCTCGCCGTCGACGCGCAGCAGCACCATCGCGGCGATCGACTCGCCCGTCATGGTGTGGCCGATGTCGTCGTCGCCGTACCGGTCGCGCAGCTCCGCCTGCTGGGCGGTGCGCAGCCGCGCGGCGTCCGGGTCGTCCCAGTCGACGACGACGAGCTCGGTGGTCTCCGTGGTCGCGCTCACCCGTGCGTCAGCCGACGAGCGCGTGCAGGACCGACGTGAAGAACCGCAGCCCGTCCGTGCCCGTGCGGGGACCGTGCGCACCGTCGGGCCCGAAGCCCGCCTCGACCGCGTGCTCCGGGTGCGGCATGAGGCCGACGACGTTGCCGGCGGCGTTCGTGATGCCGGCGATGCCCCGGCGCGAGCCGTTGGGGTTCACGTCCTGGTACCGGAACACGACCCGGCCCTCGCCCTCGAGCTCGTCGAGCGTGCGCTCGTCGGCGACGTACTGGCCGTCCTGGTTCTTCAGCGGGACCGTGATCCGCTCGCCCTGCGTGTAGTCGCGCGTCCAGGCCGTGTCGACGTTCTCGACGGACAGGACCTGCTCGCGGCAGACGAAGTGCAGGTGGTCGTTCTTGATCATCGAGCCGGGCAGCAGGTGCGCCTCGGTGAGGACCTGGAACCCGTTGCAGATGCCGAGCACGGGCATGCCCTTGCCGGCGGCCTCGACGACCTCGCCCATGACGGGCGCGAACCGGCTGATGGCCCCGGCGCGCAGGTAGTCGCCGTAGGAGAACCCGCCGGGCAGCACGACCGCGTCGACGCCGTGCAGGTCGGCGTCCGCGTGCCAGAGCGCGACCGGCTCGGCACCAGCGAGGCGCACGGCCCGCGCGGCGTCCCGGTCGTCGAGCGTCCCCGGGAAGGTGACGACGCCGATGCGCGTCATCAGGCCAGACCCTCCGACGCGACGGTCGCGGCGGCGTCGGCCTCGGAGTCGGCGACCCGCACGACGTCCTCGATGACCGGGTTGGACAGCACCTGCTCGGCGGCGGCGGCCGCGGCGGCGAGCACCTCGGGGGTGACGGGGCCGTCGACCTCCAGCTCGAACCGCTTGCCCTGCCGGACGGAGGTGAACTGCCCGAACCCGAGCCGCGGCAGCGCCCCGGCGACGGCCTTGCCCTGCGGGTCGAGGATCTCCGGCTTGGGCATCACATCGACGACGACTCGTCCCACGGGTGAGCTCCCTGGTTCGCGGCGGTGGGGGTGGGGCCCAGCCTACCGACCGCCGGGCCCGCTCCGGTC
>JAEWCA010000480.1 GCA_023390875.1 Actinomycetes bacterium | reverse complement strand
CGGCTCGGCGGAGGGCTCGGCGGCGGGCTCGGGCTGGGCGTCGACCGCCGGTGGGAGCGGCACCGTCAGCCGCGAGAGGAAGACGTGCACGAGCGGTCCGACGCCGACGGCGTACGCGACGGTGGCCAGCCCGACCGTGCCGCCGAGCGCCCACCCCGCCGCGACGACGACCACCTCGATGCTCGTCCGCACGAGCCGCACCGAGCGCCCGGTCCGGGCGACGAGGCCGGTCATGAGCCCGTCGCGCGGCCCGGGACCGAGCCGCGCACCGACGTACAGGCCGGTCGCGAGCGCGTTGAGCACGATGCCGACGACGACCATGGCGATGCGGACGGCGAGCGGCAGCGGGTCGGGCAGGCGGTCGAGCCCCGCGAGGAACGGGTCGACGAGCAGGCCGATGACGAGGACGTTCGCGATGGTCCCGACGCCGGGGCGTTGCCGCAACGGGATCCAGCACGCGAGGACGACGACGCTCGTCAGGAGCGTGATCGTGCCGAACGACAGCCCGGTGTGGCGAGAGATGCCCTGCGTGAGCACGTCCCAGGGCATGTTCCCGAGGCCGGCGTGCACCAGCAGCGCCATCGACGCCGCGTAGAGGACGAGCCCGCCGAGCAGCTGCGTGCCGCGGCGGACCGGTGCCGTCACGCGTGCACCTGCGTGCTGCGCTCGATCTCCACGGTGGTCCCCTCTGCCCAGTCGTGCCGCGTCGTCGGCGGCGGACGGTGGCCCCATCCGTCGCGAGCCACGGTTCCCTTCAACACGATCACCAGCCCGATCATTGCCGCCACCCCGAGCAGGACGAGAGTGGCCCTCGTCATCGCATCCATGCCGACAATATTGGCCCTGTCTGGCCTCCCTTTGCATAGCCATTTCTGCCATAGTGGCTCCATGACGGTCACCGACCTGCCGACCGACCGCCGCATGGCCGGCCCCCGCCTCGCGGCGGTGCTGGGCGCCTGGCAACGGTCCGGCCCCGCGTACACCGCGCTCGCCGACTCCCTGCGGACGGCGATCCTGTCCGGTGCCGTGCCGCTCAGCACCCGCCTGCCGAGCGAGCGCGAGCTCGCCGAGTCCCTGGGTGTGTCCCGCACGACGACGACCGCCACGTACGACCTGCTGCGCGACGAGGGCTACCTCGTGAGCCGCCGCGGCTCCGGCACCGTGACGACTCTCCCCGCCGGCCCCGGCGCCCGCGCCGAGGCACGCACGTGGATGGAGACGGACGACGAGGCGGCCGACCTGTCGATCGCCGCCCCGTCCGCACCCGCGGCGCTGCACGGCGCCTACCTCGCCGCGCTCGACGCACTCCCCCGCTACCTGGCCGGCACCGGGTACGCGCCGCTCGGGCTCCCCGTGCTGCGCGCCGCGATCGCCGACTGGTACACGCGTCGGGGCACGCCGACGTCGCCGGACCAGGTGCTCGTCACCACCGGCGCGCAGCAGGCCATCCACCTGCTCGTCGCCGCGCACGCGTCACCGGGCGACCGGGTCGTCGTCGAGCACCCCACGTACCCGCACGCGATCGACGTCGCCCGCCGGGCCGGCGCCCGACCCGTCCCGGTGCCGAGCGGCGCCGACGGGCTCGACGTCGACCTCCTCGAGTCGACCGTCCGGCAGGTCGCGCCGCGCCTCGTCTACCTGATCCCGGACCACCGGAACCCGACGGGCACGAGCCTCGACGCCGACCAGCGCGACCGGGTGCGGTCGATCGCCCGGCGACACCGCACGGTCGTCGTCGGCGACGAGGTCCTTACGGAGCTCACGCTCGACGGGCCCGCCCCCGCGCCGTTCGCCGGTGACGGCGGCGCGTCGGGGCTCGTCGTGTCGATCGGGTCGGCGTCGAAGGCGTTCTGGGGCGGCCTGCGCGTCGGCTGGGTCCGCGCCCACCCCGACCTCGTCGCCCGGCTCGCCGCCGTGCGCGGGAACGTCGACATCGGCACCGCGGTGCTCGAGCAGCTGGTGGTCAGCGAGCTGCTCGCCCAGGCCGACGAGCTGCTGCCGCAGCGTCGGGAGGTCCTGCGCGAACGCCGCGACCTGCTCGTCGGTCTGCTCGGTCAGCGGCTCCCGTCGTGGCGCGTGCCCGTGCCCGCGGGCGGGCTGTCGCTCTGGGTCGACCTCGGGGCGCCGGTGTCGAGCGCGCTCGCCGCGGTGTCGGTGCGGCACGGCGTGCGGCTGGTCCCCGGCCCGGCGTTCGGGGTCGACGGCAGCTTCGAGCGCCACCTGCGGCTGCCGTTCAGCGAGTCGCCCGAGGCGCTGACGCGCGCGGTCGCCGGGCTCGCGGACGCGTGGGCGAGCCTCGGTGCGGTCACCTCGGTCGGCGACGAGGCGGTGCGGGCGGTCGTCTGACCGCTCAGTGCAGCACGAGCGTCGCGGTCGCCTGCGCGCCGTCGTGCACGAGCGCCACCGCGTGCACCCCCTGCTCCGCGAGCGAGCGCCAGTGCTCGCCGAGCCACTGCTCGGCGTCGAACTGCGTCGTGAACACCGGGCTCACCGGGCGGTCGAGCGCGCGGCCCGCGGTGTCCTCGAACCGCCACTCCCACTGCGGACGGACGACCATCACACGGCCGCCGAGCTGCGGTCGGTCCCGCGGCGCGCCGCGTCGGCGGCGAGCGCGCGCGTGATGCGCGACGCCCACGCAGGGCCGCGGTAGATGAACCCGGTGTAGCCCTGCACGAGGGTCGCGCCGACCGCCAGGTACTCGCGCGCGTCGGCGGGGGTCGACACGCCGCCGACGCCGATGATGACCGCGTCCGGACCGAGCCGGCTGCGCAGGCGTGCGACGACGTCGAGGCCGCGGGCGAGCACCGGCGGCCCGGACAGCCCGCCCGGGCCGAGGTCGTGCGCGATCGTGGTGTTGACGGCGACCACGCCGTCGAGCCCCAGCTCGGCGGCCAGCTCCGCGACCGCGTCGACGTCCTCGTCGGACAGGTCGGGAGCGATCTTCACCAGCAGCGGAACGGGCGGCCGAGCCACCCGGGCGGTCGCCTCGTCGGCGGCGACCCGCGTCGCCTCGAGGATCGGACGCAGCGCCTCGACCGACTGCAGGTCACGCAGGCCCGGCGTGTTCGGCGACGACACGTTGACGACGAGGTAGTCGGCGTACGGCGCGAGCCGTCCGGCGCTCGTCGCGTAGTCGAGCGGCGCCTGCTCGGCCGGCGTGACCTTCGTCTTGCCGATGTTCACACCGACGACGAGCCGACGTCCGGCCGGAGTCGCGCGCAGCCGTCGCAACCGCTGCGCGACGGCCGCCGACCCCTCGTTGTTGAAGCCCATCCGGTTGCGCAGCGCCTGCTGGTCGAGCACCCGCCACAGCCGTGGCGGCTCGTTGCCGGGTTGCGCCTGCGCCGTCACCGTCCCGATCTCGACGAACCCGAAGCCGAGCATCGTGAGCCCAGCGACACCGGCGGCGTTCTTGTCGAAGCCCGCCGCCACGCCGAACGGCGCGGGGAACCGGCGGCCCCACACCTCGACGGCGCCGCTCGCGGGCGGCGCGAAGTACCGGCGCACGACGTCACGCAGCACGGGGACGCGCGCCACGCCGCGGATCAGCCCGAAGGCCACCTCGTGGGCCTTCTCGGGGTCCATGCGGCGGAACACGAGGTCGAACAGCAGGCGGTACACGCCTTCACCCTAGGTGGTCGGTGCCGTCCGGCGCCCGGTCGTCCGCCCGCGTGCGACCCGTCGACCACAGCCACCACAGGCCGAGGAACGGCAGCACGAGCGGCACGTAGCCGTAGCCCTGGCCGAACCCCGACCACACCGTCTCGTCGGGGAACTCGCCGACGTCGACGAGCGACAGCGTGCCGACGACCAGCACGCCGACCGTCTCGATCCCGACGGTGACCCACGCGAGCCGCCGCCGGTCCGTCGCGAGCGCGAACGTCGCGACGGCGTACACGACCCCCGACGTGAGCGACAGGAGGTACGCGACCGGCGCCTCGTCGAGCTTGGTCGACACCTGGTAGACGCCCCGGGCGGTCGCGGCGAGCGCGAGGATGCCGTAGACGGCGACGAGCAGCCGTCCCGGGCCGGTCCCGGTCGCCCGGTGCGGTGGACGCTGGTCGGTCACACGGTCCCCCAGATCTGGAGCAGTCGGTACTCGAGGAACGCGACCGTCAGGGCGGCGACGAGCAGCACCACCGAGCTCCACCGGGTCCGCTCGGCGAACGCCCACGCGGCCGCGAACGGCAGCACGATCGCCTGCGTGACCACGTAGCCCCAGAACAGCCCGCCGCTCAGGCCTGCGGGCGGGTCGGTCGCGGCGAGCACCCCGGCGACGACGGCCTGCACGACCAGCACGGTCTCGATCACGGCGCCGCCCCACAGCTGGCGCAGGACCACGGCCCGGTCGCGGACGACGAACCACGTCGCCCACCCTGCGAGCGCGACGCACAGCAGCACGACGAGCAGGGCGAGCGGCACGATCACGGGACCACACCGTACCGGCGGTGCACGGGTGCACCCGCACCGACGACATACGATCGAGCGGTGACCGTGACGCTGACCTCACAGGACCCTGCCCGCCTCGCCGTCGACGCCGTGGTCGTGGCCGTCGCCCAGCAGGACGGCGCCCCGCGCGTCCTCGGTGGAGCGTGGCTGCCGAAGGACCTGCGCACCGCGATCGAGCGGGACGGCGCGGCGCTCGGCGTGACCGGCGCGGCCGACGAGGTCCGACGCGTGCCCGGCACGGGCATCCAGGCGTCCGTCCTCGTGCTCACGGGTGT
>JAEWCA010000346.1 GCA_023390875.1 Actinomycetes bacterium | reverse complement strand
CCTCAGGGTCTCCGGCCCTTCGTCGTTGCCGACTCCTGGCCTCGGTGTCTAGCAAAGTTGGACGTCCACTAATGCTAGACGCCGCGCCTGTACGCTGCCGCCGTGGAGCCTCATGACGTCGAGACGTCAATCGGACGCGTTCGCAATGCGCTGGCGGCCCATGGCGTCGAGATGGACGTCGACGGCCCAGTCGCCACCGTGACCTTCGACGGGAAGCGGATGACCCGCCGCTTGAGATGGCTGCCCGATTCCACGATGTCGGGGCCGCTGGACACAGCGGTCCTGGGCTCGGCCGAGGACTTCTTCATCGGTTCGTACATCGGAGCGCCGCTCACGTCACGGATCCGGGGCGCCGGCGCGTGGTTCGCCGATGGTGCGGGGAACGTCTACGTCCGAGCACCCGGACTGCTCATTGATGTACGAGGTCGCCCTCGTTCCAAGTCGACGACCACCAATCAACCGAAGCCCCATCGGAATCTCATGAGTGGTGGTCGGGCCCAGGTCGTGTTCGCGCTGCTGACGTGGCCAGACCTGCTCGGATCGCCGCCCTACCTCGCCAAGGTCGCCGGAGTGTCGCGCGCTCTCGCATACTCGACCCTCGTGTTGCTCGAGGAAGCCCGCTACGTGGTCCCAGGCGCTGGGCGTCTGGAGCGTCGGAACGAGCTGCTCGACCTGTGGGCCACCGCGTACCCCCTCGGCCTCGGCCGCAAGATCGAACTTGGACGTTTCGTCGGCCAGCCAGATCCGACTCCGTGGGCCGATCTGGGGCATCGCGTGTACGTCAGTGGCGAATACGCCGCGCCCGGTCTCCACGGACCAGACCTCACCCTGTACGTGCCCAAGATCGAACCACTCGCCCTTCGTGGTGCCAGATGGCACCGACCCCAAGGGGACGAGACGCCGAACATCGTCTTGCGGCACACGTTCTGGACCGAGCCAGCTGAGATCGTCACAGGGCCGGAGGTTCGGGAGGCACCGGCGCTGCTGGTCTACGCCGATCTGCTTGCGTCGAACGATCCACGACAGCGCGGAACGGCGCGGGAGATGCGGGAGAACCTTGGTTGACGTCACAGCCGCGCGCCCGATGCTCGAAGGCGTCGTCGCACCGGTCCTGCGTGACCTCACGAACATCTACCCCGACCTGCCTCCGGTCATGGTCGTCGGAGCTGTCTGCCGAGACGCACTGCACATGTCTGCCGGCCACGAGCATCCCCTGCGCCGCACGGATGACCTGGACATCGGCCTGGCGATCGGCAGCTGGGACCACTTCCACAACCTCACCGGGCGACTGCGGGGAGGTGACCGGCGCGAACTCGACGATCCGCTACGAAGTCGCGGGCCGTGTCGTCGACCTGGTCCCGTTCGGGGAACCAGTGGAGTCCCCTGACGGTGTGGTCACGCCCGGCCGACGTCGTGAGCCGATGAGCGTCTTCGGGTTCCAGGACGTGTGGGACGGCGCGTACGAGATCCCTCTGTCCGACGGTCAGCTGATCCGGGTGCCGACAATCCCCGGATACACCGTTCTGAAGCTCAAGGCATGGGCAGACCGTTCGGCCGTCGGTGAGTACAAGGACGGGACGGACCTCGCGACCGCGATGTCCTGGTATCGCGAGTCGGCCGACGTCGACGAGCGCCTGTGGGATGACGAGTTCGAGCACCTCGAAGCGGCGGAGCACTCGGTCCCTGATGCTGCCGTGCGATTGCTCGCCACGGACGCGCGAGCCGTTCTCAGCCGCTCCCGACAGGAGGAGCTCCAGCAAGTCTGGCGCGAGGTCGACGACGCGGTCCTTGCGGCGAATCTGGAGAATTCACTGCTTCCCGCGTGGCCGAAGCGCGGCGACAACCGCCTCATGGACTACGCCCGCGCCGTCCGAGCGGCGCTGGAGGTTCCGAACGAGTGACCGGTCATGCCGATGCCGCTCCGGTGCAGAGCCCGAGGGTCGCGGCTCGCTCAGCCGACGCGCGTCCCGCAGTCCGCGCAGAAGCGGGCGCCCGCGGCGAGCTCGGCCGAGCAGCCCGGGCAGGTCGTCGTCGGGGCGAGCGACGAGCCGCAGTCCGTGCAGAACTTGCCGCCGGCCGCGCGGGCGCCGCAGGACGGGCAGGTCGCGACCGTCGTCGCGGCGACGTCGACGCCCGTGAGCAGGTCGACCGTCGAGAGGCGCTCGGCCGCCTGGGTGCGACGCGCGTCGGCCTGGAGGCCCGCGATCTCGTCCTGCAGGCGGGGTGCGCACCGGGCGCACTGGCCGACCTCCTCGTTCCAGCAGATGTCGCGGCACATCCAGTCGCCGCAGCCGCGGCACTGGGTGAAGCGGTCCGCGATCTCCTCGACGGCCGCCGCCAGCGCCCTGTCCTTCGCGGGCGAGTTCGTGCCGCGGTTCAGCATGATCTGGTCGGCGGCGTTGCCCAGGTCACGAAGCGGGCCACCGAACAGGCTGCCGACCGAGCGGAGGAGTGTCTGGCCGGTGCTCACGGCGTCGCGCTGGAACGCGGACCGGTAGCCGTTGCCGCAGCGCTCGCAGCGGAAGTCGAACTGGTAGCCCTGCGTGTTCGAGAGGTCGGAGAAGTTGTCGGTGAAGGGGACGGCCTGAGTCACGGCCGCGACACTAGTGACGGCGCAGCTCGCCGGGGTCCGGCACTCGGGTGAAATGTCCGATCGCAGGGGTGAGGGGTGCGGCGCACCGTCGACGTGCGAGGGACCGGCTCGGGTTCGTACCGATGCGCGCGAGGCCTTCACGACACCCTGACGCCCGGCACCGGACGCGCAGGTGGGCGGCCGGTACGTTCGGTCCGGCACCGGGTGGGCCGGTCGCCTGAGCCGGCGACGGGCGAGGTGGGATGGCGACGACACGAGCCGGGACGGTGCGTCGGGTCGGTGCGGCGGTGGTCGCGGGCGCCGGGCTGTGGACGGCCGTCACGCTCGTCGGCGGCGGGACGTGGGCGCTCGTCGGGGACGGGCTGCTGTCTGTGAATTTAGGCTTTAACCTCAGGTGCTGTGGAGGAGGCC
>JAEWCA010000225.1 GCA_023390875.1 Actinomycetes bacterium | reverse complement strand
GGCGACGTCGGGGCGATGCCCGCGATCCGGCTCGCCCGCGCGCTCGGCCGGACGGGCCGGCTGCCCGCCGACGTGCGCGAGCTGCACCGCCGTCAGGTCGCCTGGCACTCCGAGCAGGTGCTGCTCGAGCAGTACGTGTCGTCGCGGGGGTGCTGGCGCGGCGAGGTGTCGCGGCAGTGGCCGGTGGTCGACGTGCCGCCGGTGTGGGCGCGGGCCCGCACGGCCTGACACCCGAGCCTGACGCCTGTCCCTCGCCCGCGGACGCTCCGACGGGATCGTGACCTTAGGCAACTACACTCCCTCGGTGCCCTCCCTCGTCGTCGACACGACACCCCTGCGCGTCAGCCCCCAGTTCCGGCGGCTGTGGTGGGGCCTGTCGATCTCGAACCTCGGCACGCAGCTCACGGTCGTCGCGGTCGGCCTGCAGGTGTACCACCTCACGGGCTCGACGTTCTCGGTCGGCGTCCTCGGTCTGTTCGCACTCGTCCCGCTCGTGGTGTTCGGCCTGTACGGCGGCGCGATCGTCGACCACTACGACCGCCGCACCGTCGCGCTCGCCGCCTCGCTCGTCAGCTGGGCGGTCACGATCACGCTGGCCGTGCAGGCGTGGGCCGGGAACGAGTCGGTCGGCCTGCTGTTCGCGCTCGTCGCGATCCAGTCCGGCGCCGGCGCGGTGAACAGCCCCGCCCGCTCGGCCATCATCCCGAGGCTGCTCGAGCCGAAGCTCATCCCCGCCGCCAACGCGTTGCAGACCATCGGGTTCAGCGTCGCCCTCACCGTCGGGCCGCTGGCGGGCGCGGCGCTCGCGGGCGTCGACTTCGGCCTCGCGTACACCGTCGACGCGGTGCTGTTCACGGCCGCGCTCGCGGCGCTCGCGAGGCTCCCGCGCGTGCCGCCCGAGGTGTCGTCGACCCGGCGCAGCCGCGTCGGGCTGGGGTCGGTGGTCGACGGGCTGCGCTACCTCGGCACGCAGCACAACGTGCGCATGACGTTCGCGGTCGACCTCGTCGCGATGGTCACGGCGATGCCGCGCGTCGTGTTCCCCGCGGTCGGGCTGCTGTACCTCGGCGGCGGCGCCACGACGACGGGCGCGCTGACGGCCGCGATCGCGGTCGGGTCGGTGCTCGCCGGGCTGTTCTCGGGCGGCCTGACGCGCGTGCGGTGGCAGGGCCGGGTCATCGCGCTGGCCATCACCGTGTGGGGCGTCGCGGTCGTCGGGTTCGGGCTCGTGCTCGTGGGCGTCGGCTCGACGTCGCCCGACCACGTCCTGTGGGTCGCGCTCGGGCTCGCGTTCCTCACGCTCGTGGTCGCGGGCGGCGCCGACGCGATCAGCTCGGTGTTCCGCCAGACCATCCTGCAGACCGCCACGCCCGACGACATGCGCGGGCGGCTGCAGGGCGTGTTCATCGTCGTCGTCGCGGGCGGCCCGCGGCTCGGCGACCTGTGGATCGGCACGATGTCGCAGCGCATCGGCGAGGCGTGGGCGGTCGTCGTCGGCGGGCTGCTGTGCGTCGCGCTGCTGTGGGTCCTGGTCCGCGCGCAGCGCGGCTTCTGGGACTACGACTCGCACCACCCCGTGCCGTAGCCGGGTCACCGGCATCCGCTCGGGTCCGGGGCCCCTGCCGTCAGGGTGCGGTCCGGCCGAGGCGCTCGACGAACGCGCGCAGGTTCGCCCACAGCGTCTGCCGGTACTCGACCAGCCAGTCGCCCTCGAACTGCCGCGGGTTGATCTCGGTGATGATGATGAGCGTGATCATCAGGCGGTACAGCGTCTGGCGGACCACCGCGTTGTCGCTCGTGACGTCGAGCGGCACCCCGGCCGCCTCCACGTAGCCGGCGAGCACGCGCGGGTTCAGCTCGGGGCCCTGCACCATGCAGTCCGCGCCGACGAAGTCGTACAGCGGGTCGGCCCAGATCGACCGCTCGGTGTCGATGACGCCGACGATCTCACCGGACCCCGGGTCGACGAACAGGTTGCCCGGCCACAGGTCCGTGTGCACCAGCACGGGTCGGTCCACCACGTCGAGGGCCGGCACGTTCCGCGCGACCGCAGCGCGGATCTCGTCGGTGGGGAAGTCCGTCCCCGTCCGCGCGGCGTCGGCGAGCACCGCCTCGACCATCCGTCCGAACGCCTCGCGCCACGTGCCGCCGACCAGGCCGTTCGCCTCGTTCGGGTACCCGAACCGCTCGCCGGTCAGCGTGTGCATGCGGGCCATGAACCTGCCCAGCTCGTGCTCCGCCCGGGCGGCCCGCGGGTCCTCGTCGGCCGGGCCGAAGCCGGCGTCGACCAGCGGGACGCCGTCGAGGTGGCTCACGACGACCACGTCGGACGGCAGCACGGTCCGCGAGAAGTCGGTGAGCAGCACCGTCGGCATGAGCAGGTCGCGGCCCTCGGCGAGCCGGTACACGAGCGCCTCGGTGCGGATCAGGTCGAGCTCGTACGTGAGCAGCCGGTGCGTCTCGGTGGGGGCCGTCTTGGCGATGACGCGGGTGCCGTCGTCGAGCGTGACGCGGTACGTGGTGGCGAACATGCCGCCCTTGAGCTGCTCGTACGACACCATCTCGCCGAGCGGCCGCACGAGCGTGCGCAGGGCCTCGTCGGTCGTCAGGGGCTGCTCTGCCACGGTCACGGCGTCGAGGGTACCGGCCCACGTCCGCCGTCCCGTGGGTCGTGCGTCCGTCCCGGGGGCCCCGCGTCAGGGCTCGACGCCGTCGGCGACCTCGCACGCCGCGACGGCCGCCCCGCCGCTCGCCGACGGCGAGCAGTCCTCGACGGCCC
>JAEWCA010000151.1 GCA_023390875.1 Actinomycetes bacterium | reverse complement strand
GAGCTGCGCCGCATCGAGCGCGACCTGCACGACGGCACCCAGGCCCGGCTCGTCGCCGTCGCGATGCAGCTCGGCGAGGCGCAGGACATCCTCGCGACCGGCGGGGACACCGCGCTCGCGGCCGACCTGCTCGACACCGCGCACACGTCCACCAAGGAGGCGCTCGTCGAGCTCCGGGAGATCGCGCGCGGCATCCACCCGCCCGCGCTCGACGACGGGCTCGCCGTCGCCCTCGAGACGTTCGCCGCGCGGGTGCCGCTGCCCGTCACCGTGCAGGTCGACCCCGCGCTGGAGCACGACGGCGGGATCTCGCCGGCCGTCCGTTCGATCGCGTACTTCACGGCCGCCGAGCTGCTGACGAACGCGGCCAAGCACGCCGGGGCGACCCGCGCGGTCCTGACGGTCGACCGGCCGGACGCCGACTCCCTGCACCTGCGCGTGCACGACGACGGCCGCGGCGGGGCCGTCGTGGTGCACGACGGTCAGGACGGGCAGCGCACCGGACTGGCAGGGCTGACCGAGCGGATCGCGACCGTCGACGGCGCCTTCGCGCTGACCAGCCCGGTCGGTGGGCCTACGGTCGTCGACGTGACGCTGCCGACCTCCACGCGCCCGTGACACCCGACGCCGAGCGCCCGCTGCGCATCGTGCTCGCGGAGGACTCCGTCATCCTGCGCGACGGGCTCGTCGCGCTCCTGGCCCGGCGCGGGCACGACGTCGTCGCGGTCGGCGACGGCGACGCGCTCGTCCGGACGGTGACGGAACGGGACGCCCTGCCCGACGTCGTCATCGCCGACATCCGGATGCCCCCGACGTTCACCGACGAGGGCATGCGCGCCGCGACCGCCCTCCGCGCTCTGCACCCCACGCTCCCGGTGCTCGTGTTCTCGCAGTACGTCGAGACCCGGTACGCCACCCAGCTCCTCGCAGGCGGCGCCGGCGGGGTCGGCTACCTGCTCAAGGACCGGGTCGCCGAGGTGCGCGACTTCCTCGACGCCGTCCGGCGGGTCGCCGCCGGGCAGACCGTGCTCGACCCCGAGGTGGTGACACAGCTGATGGGCACGACCGCCGCAGCCGATCCCGGGATCGGCCGCCTGACGCCCCGCGAGCGCGAGGTCCTCGAGCTCATGGCCGAGGGCCGCTCCAACGGGGCCATCGCCGACCGGCTGTTCCTCTCCTACGGGGCCGTCGAGAAGAACGTCGCGCAGATCTTCACGAAGCTCGGTCTCGAGGCCGACTCCGCGGACCACCGCCGCGTCCTCGCGGTCCTGCGCTACCTGGGCGCGTAGCGGCTTTCCTGGAAGACCCTGCTCCGTTCGGGCGCCCCGGCTCGAATGCGCTCGCCGCACAGGGTGCGCGCGGACATGATCTGCCTCATGCCCACCGCCGACGAGCTGACCGATGCCGAGCTGACCGCCAGGTTCGCCGCCATGCTCACCCAGATCGCGGTAGGGAGCGTCCGCGTCGAGATCCACCTCGGCGCTGCTCACGACACCTATCCGGCACCGCTCGACGAGCGGCCGGCGCTCGCGGTCATCGATGACGCGGGCAGCATCGCCGTTCTCCTCGAAGGTCTGGCGGCCGCCGACGTGACGCGTCGAGTCGTCATACAGGCCCTCCCGGGGATCCGGATCTGGTTCTGCGACGAGGACGGCGAGATCGGCTCCGTCGGGCTTCTCTCGCCGAGCTGGGTGCGGGGGCCGTGGCCCTACGACGGGCACCTCGCGAGTCCGGTCCTCGTCGACGTGCTCGACCGTCTGGGCCCGACGGTGTGGCCTCAGCCCACGAGCGACAACCGTCTGCTCGAAGAGCCGCCGACCGAGTCGAGCGAGGCCCGGGCACTCGCCACCCTCTGGAACGCCCGATGGCCCGGCCTCGAACCGATCGCCCATGGTCTTCGTTGGCGCAGCGACCGCTGGGTCCGGTTCCACAGCCTGCCTGGCTCGAAGCGGTACGCCGACGACGAGGGTGAGTACGAGGAACTCCGCGCCGTCACCGTGTGGTGCTCGGAAAGCTCGCTGAGTACGAAGGCGCGCCGGACCGCCAGGTGCTCGTGGTGACTTGCTCGTGGTCTGCCACCCCGGTGCCCGTTCCGCGCGCAGCGCCGATCACCGCGACATTGCCGGACTCGCGGTACTGGATGAGCGTGCTGACGAGCGAGCCCGACGAGGACGACGCGGGGTACTGGACCCACCTCTACTTCGACTTCCTCGACCGAGACGATCCCCACGTCGAGCAGCTGTTGCGGCTCGTCGCGGACGACGTCGCAGCGGAGGTCCTGATCGGCGACCCGGACCTGCGGTGGCTCTACCACCCCTACGACGGCGGAGCTGACGTCTATCCGGCGACCGTCGAACACCGCGACGAGCTGCGCGACCGGCACAGGGACTGGCTCTCGACTCACCCGTCGGGCTACTAGGGCCCAACCCGCCACCGGTCGAACGCGCCTACGGCACCACAGGCGACAGCACGGAGACGTGCCGACGGTCGTCGGGGTGCAGGGCGTTCGCGAGCCGGCTGTCGAACGTCACGAGGACAGCCCGCGCGGTGGCGGCGAGGTTGACGAGGTGCAGGTCGGTGACCTGCTTGTACCCGGCCGGCGTGCTGATGATCGCGGGCGCCGCGAGGCTGGAGTCGTCCGGCACCGACCTGTGTGCGGGCAGCGCGCGGATCGCCGAGAGCAGACCGAGGGCGGCGGCCGGGCTGATCTGCTGCCCGGTGACTGCCTTGTTCATGCTCAGGCGGAGCAGACCGGTCTCGGTGATCGCGGTGGTGGCGAACGCCGTCACGGTCGAGAACCACGCATGGGCCGGTCGGTGGTGGACGTGGCTGGGGTGCGCGAGTGCCACGAGGACGTTCACGTCCGGCAGCCAGAGCGGGTCAGTCGTCGTCACGGTTCTCGGCGACGAGCTCGTCCGTGATCACGTGACCGCCGACCGGCGCGAAGGTCGGAAATCCCGACGACGCCGTGGCGGGGGTGCTGGGGGCCATGCCGCGGCGGGCGAGAACGTTGATGGCGCGGCCGACGGAGATGTGTTCGTGCTGGGCCAGCGCGCGCGCCGCGGCGGCGACGTCGTCATCGAGCTCGGCAGTCGTCCGCATCGCCGCATCGTAGCATCGCAGCATCGCGTGAGCGGGCCGAGGACGACACGCAGGCGTGCCCGAATCGGTAGTGCACGAGCGCCCGAAACGGTAGTGCGGAACCGATGGGCCGAGTCAGCGGCCGGCCATCGACATCCCCGCGTCGTTGTACCGGTTGCCGGCCACGCCCACGTCGGCGGCGAGGCGGTCGAGGTGGGCGACCTCGTCGGCGGACAGCGCGAGCGTCGTGGCAGCCGCGTTCTCCTCGACGCGCTCGATGCGTCGCGTCCCCGGGATCGGGACGATCCACGGCTGCCGGGCGAGCAGCCACGCGAGCGCGACCTGCCCGGGCGTCGCGCCCTTGGCGTCGGCGAGCACGCGGGTGTGCTCGAGCAGCACCTGGTTGGCGTCGCGGTTCTCGGCCGTGAAGCGGGGGATCGTCGTCCGGATGTCGCCCTCCGCGAACTGCGTGGACGACGAGACCGTGCCCGTGAGGAACCCCTTGCCGAGCGGGCTGAACGGCACGAACCCGATGCCGAGCTCGGCGCACGTCGGCAGCACCTCGGGCTCGGGGTCGCGGGTCCACAGCGAGTACTCGGACTGCACGGCCGTCACGGGGTGCACGGCGTGCGCGCGGCGGATCGTCGCCGCCCCCGCCTCGGACAGGCCGAAGTGCCGCACCTTGCCGGCCGCGACGAGCTCACCGACGGCACCGGCGACGTCCTCGATCGGCACGTCCGGGTCGACGCGGTGCTGGTAGAAGAGGTCGATCACGTCGGTCCGGAGCCGCTTGAGGGACGCGTCGGCGACGCGGCGGATCTGCTCGGGGCGCGAGTCGGTGCCCTGCATACGCCCGTCGACGATGTTCCAGCCGAACTTCGTCGCGATCACGACCTGGTCGCGGACCGGGGCGAGCGCCTCGCCGACGAGCTCCTCGTTGACGTACGGGCCGTACACCTCGGCGGTGTCGACGAACGTCACCCCGCGCTCGACCGCGCCGCGGAGCACCGCGACCATGTCGTCGCGTGACCCGGGGTTCGGGCCGTAGCTCATCGACATGCCCATGGCCCCGAGGCCGATCGCCGAGACCTGGAGCCCTTGTCCGAGGGTGCGCGTGTGCATGGTGGAGCCTCCTGCCGAGGACGGGTCGGGGAGGTCGTGCTGCCGCCCCTCGTCCTCGACGCTACGTCCGGTCCGCGCGGCGAGGGAGGCCCTGCCGGTACCGGTGCGGTCAGACCCCGTCGGGGACGCTGAAGAGCATGGTCATGGACCTGCCCTCGCCGTCGAAGGTCTCGTGCATCGACTCCACGCCGCCTTCCGGAACCGTGAAGCGGGGGCTGATCGCGGGGTCGTCGCCGTCGGAGCAGTCGACCTCGATCGCGTCGAACGCGTCCGCGGGCCGGGTGGCCTCCAGCCGGTACGACCCCGGAGGCACGCAGAACAGCACCACGGCGTAGTCGCCCGGGGTCAGGGGGACGTTCGCCTCGCCCGTCGTCGGCCCCCGGCCGCACGTCGAGCTGCGGGACAGGTCCGGGTGGGGAATCTCGTCGCAGTGCTCGGACATCGTCGGGCCGTTGAGGCCGGCCAGGTCCGCGGCGCCCAGGTCGTCGAGCGTGACGCGGTCGTCCGGTGCGCAGGCGCTCGCGAGGACGACGAGCGCGCCCGCGAGCGCCGCGGCCGTCCACGCCCGACGCCGCGTCATCCGTCCCACGCGGGGTACCCGATCTGCTCGAGGCAGTTCGACTCCGGGTCGAGCCCGGGGCCGAACGCCAGGTTCGTGAGGTCGCCGAACGACGCGTCCTCCGGCCAGTCGACGCCCTGCTCCGTCAGGCAGTCGCGGAGCGCCGGCCTGAGCGCAACGGCCCTGCGTTCCGCGTACGCGACGGCGTCGGGCGACGACGCCTGCCAGTACGCGTCGACGTACTGGGCGTGCCGTCGGTAGCAGTCGTCGACCACCCCGGCGCTGCCGGCGGGTTCCTGTGTCGACGCGTCGACGACGGTGACGCCGTGGTAACGCTTCACGCCGCGGACGTCGACGGTCGCGCCGGCGTCACGCATGCACTCGTACGCGCGGTTCATCGCGAGCTCGTAGTCCTCGAACTCGACGGCACCCGACTCCAGGACGTCGAGCTGGTCCGCGTCGACGCCGGCGTCGCGGGCCTGCGCCGCCGATGCCTCCAACGGAGACGCCTCCGACGGCGACGTCTCGGCGGGCGGTGTCGCGGTGCTCCCGGCGCTGCAGCCCGCGACCGCGCCCACGAGGCCCGCGGTGAGCAGGACGAGCGACGCGGCACGGAGGCTCACGGGGTCCTCGATCTCGACGAGAGGGGGCGCGACGGGGCGGCGGTGCGGCCAGACGCTAGCAGCGCGCGGCCCGGCGCCGGGCGGGAATCGAGGAGCCGGACCTATCATCACCGCGCAGGTCACGACGGCCTGCGGCGGCGACGAGGCCGGAGGTGCCCGATGGCGGTGGACTCGCGCCCGCACGTGGTCGTCGTCGGGTCGGGGTTCGGCGGGTCGGTCGCGGCGCTGCGGCTGTCCGAGAAGGGCTACCGCGTCACCGTCCTGGAGGCCGGTCGGCGGTTCACGCCCGAGACGCTGCCGCGCACGTCGTGGGACGTCCGGCGGTTCCTGTGGGCGCCGCGGCTCGGCTGCCGCGGCATCCAGCGGATCCACCTGCTGCCCGACGTCGTGGTGCTCGCCGGGGCCGGGGTGGGAGGCGGGTCGCTCGTCTACGCGAACACGCTGTACGAGCCGCAGTCCGACGTGTTCTACGACGACCCCCAGTGGGCGGGCCTCACCGACTGGCGGGACGAGCTCGCCCCGCACTACGACCAGGCGCGGCGCATGCTCGGCGTCGTCGAGAACCCCACGGACTCACCGGCCGACGAGGTGGTCCGCGCGGCGGCACGCGAGCTCGGCGTCGAGGGGACCTACCGGCGGGCTCCGGTCGGGGTCGTCTTCGGGGAGCCCGGCGCGGCCGTGCCGGACCCGTTCTTCGGGGGCGTCGGGCCGGAGCGGCGCGGGTGCCTGCAGTGCGGTGAGTGCATGACGGGGTGCCGGCACGGCGCGAAGAACACGCTCGAGACGAACTACCTGTGGCTCGCCGAGCGGGCGGGCGCGCGCATCGTCCCGGACACCACGGTGGACGCGGTCCGGCCGCGCGACGACGGGCGGTACGACGTCGTCACGCGGCAGACCGGCGGGCGGCGGCACGCGCGACCGCTCGTCGCGGACCAGGTCGTCGTGGCCGCAGGCGCGTGGGGGACGCAGGCGCTGCTGCACCGGATGCGGGCGTCGGGCGTGCTGCCCGGGCTCTCGCCCACGCTCGGCCGGCTGACCCGGACCAACTCCGAGGCGCTCGGCGGCGCCGTCCGGCGGGCGCGCGCCGCCCGGGGGGCCACGGCGTTGAACAGCGGCGTCGCGATCACGTCGTCCGTGTGGCTCGACGAGCGCACCCACCTGGAACCCGTGCGGTACGGGCGCGGGTCGAACCTCATGGGTCTGCTCGGCACCGTGCTGACCGACGGCGGCGGGCGGGTGCCGCGGCCGGTGCGGTGGCTCGGGCAGGTCGTGCGGCACCCCGGTCAGGTGGTGTCGTTCCTCGTCGGGATGCGGTCGTGGTCCGAGCGGACGGTCATCGGGCTCGTCATGCAGACCGGCGACTCGTCGATCACCGTCGGGCCCCGGCGGACGTGGCGGGGACGCTGGCGCCTGACGTCCCGGCCCGGTGACGGCGAGCCGGCCCCCACGTGGATCCCGCAGGCGAACGCCGCGTACCGGGCGATGGCGCGGCAGGTCGGCGGGTTCCCGATGAGCAGCGTCGGCGAGGTCGTCGACGTCCCCATGACGGCCCACTTCATCGGCGGCTGCGTCATCGGTGCGTCGCCCGCGGACGGTGTGGTCGACGCGTACCACCGGGTGTTCGGGTACCCGGGGCTGCACGTCATGGACGGGTCGACGGTCTCCGCGAACCTGGGCGTGAACCCGTCGCTCACCATCACCGCGCAGGCGGAGCGGGCGTGCGCGCTGTGGCCGAACGCGGGCGACGACGACCCGAGGCCGGCCCTCGGCGAGCTGTACCGGCGCGTCGCCGCCGTGGCGCCGCGCCGCCCGGTGGTCCCGACCGCGGCCCCCGGGGCGCTGCGGCTGACGGTCCTGCGCCGGGAGCGGTGAGGGGGCAGACCCCACCACCGACCGGTCGGTGCACCCCACCGACGACGGTGCCGTCGGCGGGAGACCATGACGTGCACCCGTCCGACCGACCGCTGGGACCCCCTGTGCCGCACCCCGTCACCTCATCCGCCGCCCGTGCGCCCGTCGCGCTGACCGCACTCACCGCGGCGCTCGCCGCCGCGTTCGTCGTCGCGCCGCGCACGCTCGCCGCGAGCGGTGCGCAGGCCTACTCCGGCAGCGCGGAGCTCACCGCGTCCGCCCGCTCGGCGTTCGTCGAGTACTGGACGGCCGGCGTCGGCACCCTCACGCCCGCGCTGGACGGCGTCGTCGGGTACTGGTCCCGGTACCACCTGGCCAAGGCGGCGATCGCGGCCGTGCTGCTCGCCGTGCTCGTGGCGCTGGGTTCCCGGACGTGGCAGGCGTTCGCCCGCCCCGGACGACGGGCGGCCGGGCGGTGGGCGCTCGCTGCGGCGGGAGTCGCCGTCACGGTGCTCGGGGTGGTGTCCGGGGCCGTCGTGCTGGCGAACGTGCAGGGTGCGGTGGCGCCGTTCGCGTCGCTGCTGCCGATGGCGGTGGCGGACGGCGGGGCGGCCGAGACGGTGCGGGCCGCGCTCGTCGACGGGCAGGCGTCGCCCCCGCTCGACGCGATGATCGGCGACTTCGCACGCTTCCACCTCGTCCTCGCCGTGCTGGCCGCCGTCGTGGCGGCGGTCCTCGTCGTGACCAGCGCGGTGCTCTGGCGCAGGCGCGCGGCGACGGTCGACGTGCGGACGCGGCGGGTGCTGGCCACGTTCGGCGTCCTCTGGGCGGTGCTGGCCGTGGTCGTGGTCGTGCCGGTCTCTTATACACATCAGACGCTGCC
>JAEWCA010000100.1 GCA_023390875.1 Actinomycetes bacterium | reverse complement strand
GACCGGCACGGCGTCCTCACGCGCGCCGTCGCCCCGGCCGAGGGCCTGGGCGCCCGCTTCGCGGACGTCTACCGCGTGCTGTCGGCGCTCGCGCAGGGCGGCCAGGTGCGCCGCGGGTACTTCGTCGAACGCCTGGGCGGCTCGCAGTTCGCGCTGCCGGGTGCCGTCGACCGGCTCCGCGTGGACGCCCAGGTCGTCGAACGGGCCACGGACGTCGACGGGACGCCCGAGCGGCTCGTCGTCGTGCTCGCCGCGACCGACCCCGCCAACCCGTACGGTGCGGCGCTCGCGTGGCCCGACCCGGGCGGCCCGCCGTCGGACGGGACGATGGGCCGGCACCGGCCGGGCCGCAAGGCTGGCGCGCTCGTCGTGCTCGTCGACGGCGCGCTCGTGCTCTACCTCGAGCGGGGCGGCCGGACGCTGCTCTCGTTCGACGACGACGTCGACGTGCTCCGGGCCGCGGCCGACGGCCTCGCGACGACCGTCCGCGCACGGCACGCCGGCCGTCTGACCGTGAGCCGGGTCGACGGCGTCGAGGTGCTCGCCGGGGGCGCGCTGCACGGGCCCGTGGGGCAGGCACTCGTCGCCGCCGGGTTCGCGCCGACCCCCCGCGGTCTGCGGCTGCGGGGTTCCTCGTGAGACGTCCCCACGCCGGGTGCGACCGTCGAGGCCCGCACGCCGTCGGGCGCGGAGCGGGGACGACGGACGCACGCGCAGCGGGGCGCCGGCGCCCGCACAGGACCGACGGGGGTGCCCGTGCCCGAGGGTGACGTGCTGCGCCGCACCGCCGCGCGGCTCGACCTCGCCCTCGTCGGGTCGCCGCTCACGCGTGCCGACCTGCGCTGGCCGACCGCGGCGACGGTCGACCTCGTCGGGCGCACCGTGCTCGGCACGCGCCCGTACGGCAAGCACCTGCTCACGAGGTTCGACGACGGCCGCACGCTGCACACGCACCTGCGCATGGACGGCTACTGGCGGGTCCACCGCACCGGGTCGCCGGCGGCGCAGGCCCGCTCCCCGCAGATCCGGGCGGTGCTCGGCACGGCGGGCTGGACGGCGGTGGGTCACCTGCTCGGGATGCTCGACGTCGTGCCGACGCGCGACGAGCGCACGCTGGTCGGGCATCTCGGTCCCGACCTGCTCGACGACCCGTTCGACGCCCCCGAGGCGCTCGCCCGGTGGGCCGCCCGGGGCGCGACACCGGCCGCAGAGGTGCTGCTCGACCAGACGGTCGTCGCGGGCATCGGGACGATCTTCATGGCGGAGTCGCTGTTCGCCGAGCGCCTCTGGCCGTGGCTGCCCGCCGACGAGGTGCCCGACCCGGCCCGGCTCCTGCTCGTGGCACGCCGGCTCATGCAGCGGTCGGTGACCAGCGGACGGCCCCCGGGGCACGTGCACGGGCGGTTCCGTCGACCGTGCGTCCGGTGCGGCACCCCGGTCGCGCGCGGCGAGGCACGGCGGCCACCGATGCAACGCCCCGTCTTCTACTGCCCGCGGTGCCAGCGTGCTCCGTCGGGCGCGGCTCGCGCCTGAGCGACCCGTCGCCGCCCCGCACCACGACGCCGGCACGCACGAGGCCCGCGCCCCGGGTGGGGCGCGGGCATGGTCGACGTGGTGCGGTCGTCAGCCGATCGGCGCGAGCTCCGCACGGGGGCGGGCCCAGCCGCCGTCCGCGGTGCCGCCCAGCGACGCCGCGAGGTCCGCGGGCACCGTGTCGGGGATCAGCAGCCCCTCGGCGACGGCGACCCGGTCGCTCACCTCGCGCAGCACGAGCGACATGGGAACGGCGAGCGCGTCGCAGATGCTGCTCAGCAGCTCCGACGACGCCTCCTTCTGACCTCGCTCGACCTCACTGAGGTACCCGAGCGACACACGAGCGGCCGACGACACCTCGCGCAGGGTCCGCCCCTGGCGCTGGCGCGCGTCCCGCAGCACGTCGCCGATCTCTCGGCGGAGTACAACCATCCGGGCTCCCCCCCTCGCGTCGCGTCCCTGCCCGTCGACCGGCGGCACTGCCTGCGCCGGGCTCTTCACCGCCCCCGGCATACCCTTGACCGGGAGAGTTCCACCGTACCTTGCACCGCCCGTGCGCGTGATCTTCCCGCGGACGGGGGGTCGAGTGCTCATCACGTGCGTTGCAACGATCCGGCTGGTCGTGGTGTTCCCTGTGGTCCGGGCCACACCGGCGCGGGTCCGAGGAATCACCCGCTGCGATCACCCGTCGGCACGTCCAGGACCTCCATCGCGAGCGCCAGGACCGCGTCGACCGTCGCGCTGCGGACCGCCGACCTGTCCCCCTCGAGCCTGAGCGAGCGCACCGTGTCGCCGTCCGCCCCCGAGACCGCGACGTGCACGGTCCCGGGCGGGTGGCCGTCCTGGTCGGTCGGGCCCGCGACGCCGGTCGTGGCGAGACCCAGGTCGGCGCCGAGCCGTGCGCGGACACCGGCGGCCATCTGACGGGCGACCTCCGGGTCGACGGCGCCGCGGGCGTCGAGCAGGTGGGCGTCGACGCCGAGCAGCTCGGCCTTGAGC
>JAEWCA010000471.1 GCA_023390875.1 Actinomycetes bacterium | reverse complement strand
GGCGAGGGCCTGCGGGTCGGCCTCGCGCAGGCCCACGCGGCCGTCGTGACGCTCGGCGAGGACCTCGCGCGGTCGAACGCCGCCTACGAGCGGGCGTGGACGGCGGCCACGCGGGACTACCGGCTGCTCACGACCGGTCTGGTGCAGGCCGCGGCCTCCCCCGTGCGCGGCGGGATCGTGCCCGCCGCTGCCGCGCTCCCCGCGCTCTACGGCGCGATCGTCGAGCGGCTCGCCCGCTGAGCGGTGGACGGCGGACGTCGGGCCCTCGCTGACGAGGCATGATGGACGCTCCGCCGATCGACAGGACCTGTGCCGTGAACCAGCCCCGCATGAACGTCGAGTCCTTCAACCTCGACCACCGCACCGTCGCCGCCCCGTACGTGCGGCTCGCCGACACCAAGGTGCTGCCGGCGGGTGACGTGATCCAGAAGTACGACGTGCGGTTCACACAGCCCAACAAGGCCCACCTCGAGATGCCGACCGTGCACTCGCTCGAGCACCTGTTCGCGGAGCACTCGCGCAACCACTCGGACCGGGTCGTCGACTTCTCGCCCATGGGGTGCCAGACGGGCTTCTACCTGATCCTGCAGGGCGAGTGGGCGTACGACGACGTGCTCGACCTGGTGCAGAGCACGCTCGAGGACGTCACGACGGCCACCGAGGTGCCCGCCGCGAACGAGGTGCAGTGCGGCTGGGGCGCCAACCACACGCTGGCCGGCGCGCAGGACGCCGCGCGCACGTTCCTCGCGGCGCGCGACGAGTGGAGCCAGGTGACCGCGTGATCGCCGTCGACGCCGTGATCGTCACGGCGATGGCCGACGAGGCCGCGCCGTTCGCCGACCGGGCCGACTTCGTCGGTCCCGCCACCCGGGTCGGCCACGCCGAGCACCGGATGGCGACGCTCGCGGGGCGGCAGGTGCTGCTGGTGACGTGCGGCATCGGGCTCGTGAACTCGGCCACCGCCGCGGCCGTCGCGATCAACGCGACCCACCCGCGCGCGCTCGTCAGCGCCGGGTCCGCCGGGGGCGTCGGGGTCGACGTCCGGGTCGGCGACGTGGTCGTCGGGTCGGAGTACCTGTACTCGGGGGCCGACGCCCGGGCGTTCGGCTACTCGCTCGGCCAGGTGCCGGGCATGCCCGAGGTGTATGCGGCCGAGAAGGCCCTGCACGACGCGGCCGCGACCGCCGCCGTCGACCTCACGGTCCTGTCGGGCACCGTGCTGTCGGGTGACGCGTTCATCGACGCCACGCGGGTCGACCGGATCCGGGAGGCCTTCCCGGGCGCGCTCGCGACCGACATGGAGTCGGCGGCGCTCGCGCACACGAGCCACCTGTACGGCGTGCCGTTCCTGTCCGTGCGGGGCATCTCCGACCTGTGCGGCCCGGTCGCCGGCGAGGACTTCCTCGCGCACGTCGACGACGCGGCGGACCGGTCGGCGGCCGTCGTGATCGAGGTCCTGCGCTCGCTCGCCGACGACTGACCGGGCGCCTGCGGCCGCCGGCGCCCGGCCACCGCCTCGGGGCGCCGGCTCAGAGCTCCTCGACGCGCTCGACCGCCTCGCGCGTCACGGCCTCGCGCACCCATGCGGCGAGGCTCGTGGCCGGCGGGCGCAGGATGACGGTCTCGACGCCGATCGCGGCGTAGGGCCGGAGCTGCTCGACGAACCCGTCGACGTCCCCGGCGATGAGCGCCTCGCTGCCGTGCAGGATCGTCACGCGGATGTCCGCGTAGTCGCGTCCGACGTCGTCGCAGTGCGCCCGCAGCACGTCGAGCTTGCGCGACACCTCGTCGGGCGACGTCGCGAACAGGTTGCACGCGTCGGCGTACTGGGCGACGAGCCGCAGCGTCTTGCGCTCGCCCCCGCCGCCCACGAGGATCTCGGGCCGCTTCAGCGGGAGGGGTCGGCACAGCGTCTCGGCGAGCTGGTAGTGCTTCCCCTCGTACGGGCCCTCCGTGTCCGGGTCCCACATCTGCCCGGCGATCTGCAGCGCCTCCTCGAGCCGCTCGAAGCGTTCGGCGAGCGGCGGGAACGGGACGCCGAGCGCACGGTGCTCGCGGTCGTACCAGGCGGCGCCGATGCCGAGCGTCGCGCGGCCGCCGGACAGCACGTCGAGCGTCGCGACGGTCTTCGCGAGCAGGCCCGGGTACCGGTACGTGACGCCCGTGACGAGCACGCCGAGCTGCGCGGTCGACGTGAGACCCGCGAGATAGCCGAGGGTCGTGTACGCCTCGAGCATCGGGTCCTCGGCGGGGAAGCCGGCGGGCTCCATCTGGAAGAAGTGGTCCATCACCGAGATCCACGAGACGCCCGCGGCCTCGGCGGCGCCCGCCGTGTCGGCGAGCTCCTGCCGCAGCCGGGCGGGCTCGACGGAGTCGAAGCGCATGAGGTGGGTGCCGACGCGCATGTGCGTTCCTTCCGGGAGGGGGTCAGCGGCAGGGTGCCGGTTCGAGCGCGCTCGAAGTCAAGGGTTCACGGTCGGATCTCGAACGGGCCGAGCGGCCCGGGTGGCTCGTCGCGGACGTCGACGTCGCTGACCGCCGCTCCGGCGGGACCCCGGCGGGCCCACGCGACGAGCGCGTCGACGGTCTCCTCGTCGCCCTCGACGACGGCCTCGACCGCACCGTCGTCCCGGTTCCGCACCCAGCCGCGCGCGCCGCGCCGGCCGGCCTCACGGGCCATCGACCAGCGGTAGCCGACGCCCTGGACCATGCCGCGCACGACGATGCGGCGGCGGGTCGTCCCCATGCCGCCACGCTGCCACGGGGTCGGGCGGCGCGCGCGTCGCGCAGCCGTCCGGGTCGGGTCAGCCCAGGCGGTCCTCGAGGTAGTGCCGCAGGACGGGCGCGATGGCGGCGGCGACCGTCTCGGGAGGCGCGGAGGCGAGCGGCTCGACGGCGATGACGTACCGCGCCATGACGAGCCCGACCAGCTGGCTGGCGAGCAGCGACGCGCGCAGCTCGGGGGTGTCGCCGCCGAGCTGGGCCGCGACGGGCCCGAGGATCTCGCGCACGAGCAGGTCGCGCAGCAGCGGCGCGGCGGCGGGCTCGGTGGCGGCGGCCCGGATGAGCGGGATCAGTCGCGACCGCACGTCCTCGCTCTCCATCTGGCTCACGACGAACACCGCGAGCCGGTCGGCCAGCGTCGCGGGGTCACCCGTGCTGCGCAGGTCGGCGAACGCCGCGGCGGGCCGGATGGGCACCTCGACGACCTGCAGGAACAGCTCCTGCTTGGACCCGAACCAGTGCCCGACGAGCTTGGGGTCGCACCCGGCCTCCGCCGCGATGGCCCGCACCGTGGCCCGGTCGTAGCCGAGCTCGGCGAACTGGCGGCGCGCGGCGGCCAGGATCGCCTCCCGCGTGGTGCTGGGGCCGCGACGGCGGCCGCGTCGCGCGGGCTCGCCCTTGACCATGCCACCCCGTCTCCGTAGATTTCCACGTGTGTGGATATATCCCGTCGATCGTACGACAGGGGGCCCGGCATGCGGGCGATGATCCTCAAGGAGTTCCGCGAGCTGCGCCGCGACCGGCGGACCCTCGCGATGCTCGTGGTCCTGCCGGTCGTGCTGCTCGTGATCTTCGGTTACGCGGCGAACTTCACGATCGACACCATCACCACGCGCGTCGTCGGACCGCAGGCGGACGCCGTCGCGGCCGCGCTGCCCGAGCCGTTCGACGTCACCGGCACCGCCCCCGACGCCACCACGCAGGACGCCAAGGACCTCGTCCAGGACGACGTGGCCGACGTCGTGGTCGACACCTCGACCACCCCGCCCACCGCGTTCGTCGACGGGTCGAGCCTGTTCGTCGCGCAGACCGCCGACGCCGCGCTCGGCCGCGCCGGCGACCAGGTGAGCGTCGAGATCCTCTACAACCCCGACCTCGAGACGTCGTGGGTCATGGTCCCCGCGCTCGTCGGGCTCATCCTCACGTTCATCGGCACGATCATCACGAGCATCGGCCTGGTCCGGGAGCGCCAGGCCGGCACGCTCGAGCAGCTCGCCGTCATGCCGCTGCGCCCGTCCGACGTGATCGTCGGCAAGATCGCGCCGTACTTCATCCTCGCGTCGATCGACATGCTGCTCGTGACGCTGCTCGGCGTGTGGATCTTCGGCATCCCGTTCAACGGCAGCCCGTGGCTGTTCGCGCTCGGCGGCGCGATCTTCCTGTTCGTGGTCCTCGGCATCGGCGTGCTCATCTCGACCGTGTCGCAGACCCAGGGGCAGGCCATCCAGACGGCGATCCTCATCCTGATGCCGCAGATCCTGCTGTCCGGGTTCATCTTCCCGCTGCAGGCCATGGCCCCGGCCATCCGCTGGATCGGGTACTGCCTGCCGCTCACGTACTTCGTGAAGATCTCGCAGGGCATCATGCTGCGCGGGTCCGACCTGGCCGCGCTGTGGCTGCCGTTCACCGTGCTCACCGGCATGGCGCTCGTCGTCTTCACCGCGGCCGTCCTGCGGTTCCGCCGCGACCTCGCACCCGCGGGCGGACGGGAGACGCCGGCCGAGGCGGAGGTCGCCGCATGAGCGACCCGACGTGGGGGCTGCGCGGCGTGACCGTCCGCCACGGCCGGGCGACCGCGCTCGACGACGTCACGCTCCTCGCACC
>JAEWCA010000436.1 GCA_023390875.1 Actinomycetes bacterium | reverse complement strand
GACGAGTCCCGCGGCCAGGGCCCGACGAGCCAGGTCGCCCCCCGCTCGGCGGCGCGCGCCCGCGAGTGGCTGCGGGCCGGCCGGACCCTGGCACCCCAGCGGCGTTCCGTGATCTTCGAGGTCGTGGTCCGGCTGCTGTTCCACACGATGATCGTGTACTCGGTGTACCTGCTGTTCAGCGGGCACAGCCAGCCGGGCGGCGGGTTCGCCGCCGGTCTCGTCACGGGCATCGCGCTCATCGTCCGGTACCTCGCGGGCGGGCGGTACGAGCTCGGTGAGGCGGCACCCGTGCAGCCGGGTCTGCTGCTCGGCGGCGGGCTGTTCCTGTCGGCCGGTGTCGGGCTCGTCGCGCAGCTCGCGGGCGGGTCGGTGCTCCAGTCGTGGCAGCTCGACCTCCACGTCCCGGTGGTCGGCGACGTGCACCTGGTGACGAGCCTGTTCTTCGACGTCGGCGTGTACCTGGTGGTCGTCGGGCTCGTGCTCGACGTGCTGCGCAGCCTCGGCGCGGAGATCGACCGGCGTGCCGAGACGGGCGAGGACGGCGAGATCGCGGACGCGGTGGGCGGCGACGCCGAGCCGGCGGACGCGATCGTCGCGGGACGGGGGCAGCGGCCGTGATCGACATGAGCCCCAACCTCGTCCTCGTCGTCACCATCGCGGTGCTGTTCACGGTGGGCGTGTACCTGCTCCTGGAGCGCAGCCTGTCGCGCGTGCTCATCGGCGTGATCCTCGTCGGCAACGGCGCGAACCTGCTGTTCCTCGTCGCGGGCGGTGCCGCGGGCGGCCCACCCATCGTGGGCGTCACGCCCGACGGCGAGATGAGCGACCCGCTCCCGCAGGCGATGGTCCTCACCGCCATCGTCATCACGCTCGGCATGACGGCGTTCCTGCTGGCCATGGCCTACCGGTCGTGGCAGCTGCACCGGCACGACGAGGTGCAGGACGACGTCGAGGACCGCCGCATCGCCCGCCTCGCCGCGATCGACGAGCTCGCCGTGTCCGACAGCGACGAGGAAGGACCGGTCGCGACGCTCGACGAGGAGGCCGCCGAGGCCCACGACGAGACGGACGAGGGTCATCCCGCTCCGGAGCCCGCGGGGGAGGCGACCCGATGACCGACCTCACCTGGGTCGTGCCCATGCCCGTCGTCGTCCCGCTGTTCGCCGCGGGCCTCGCGCTCGCGATGTACCGCCGGCCGAACGCGCAGCGCGTCATCTCGGTCGTCGCGCTGTCGATCGTGCTCGCCGCGTCCGTCACGCTGCTGGTGGTGGTCGACGACGGGCCGCTCGTGGTCGACGTCGGCGGCTGGGCGGCACCGGTCGGCATCGACCTCGTCGCCGACCGCCTGTCGGCCCTCATGCTCACCATCTCGTCGGCCGTGACGCTGTGCGTCCTGCTGTACTCGCTGGCCCAGGGCAACGAGGACGACGAGGAGTCCGCGCCGATCTCGATCTTCCACCCGACGTACCTGGTGCTGGCCGCCGGGGTCGCCGACGCGTTCCTGTCGGGCGACCTGTTCAACATCTACGTCGGGTTCGAGATCCTGCTCGCCGCGTCGTTCGTGCTGCTGACCCTCGGGGGCACGGGCGAGCGGATCCGGGCCGGCACGATCTACGTGGTCGTGGCCCTGCTGTCGTCGGTGCTGTTCCTCGTGGCGCTCGCGATGATCTACGCCGCGTGCGGCACCGTGAACCTCGCGCAGCTCGCGATCCGCCTGCCCGAGATCGACCCCGGCGTGCGGCTCGTGCTGCAGGTGCTGCTGCTGCTCGCGTTCGCGATCAAGGCCGCCGTCTTCCCGCTGTCCGCGTGGCTGCCGGACTCGTACCCGACCGCCCCCGCGCCGGTCACCGCGGTGTTCGCGGGGCTGCTCACCAAGGTCGGCGTCTACGCGATCATCCGCACCCAGACGCTGCTGTTCCCCGACGGCCGGCTCGACGACGTGCTCATGTGGCTCGCGCTCGCGACGATGGTCGTCGGCATCCTCGGCGCGGTCGCGCAGGACGACATCAAACGTCTGCTGTCGTTCACGCTGGTCAGCCACATCGGGTACATGGTGTTCGGCATCGCCCTGGCCACCGACCAGGGCTGGACGGCGGCCATCTACTACGTCGCCCACCACATCACGGTGCAGACGGCGCTGTTCCTCGTCGTCGGGCTCGTCGAGCGCGCGGGCGGCTCGACGTCCCTGACGAAGCTCGGAGGCCTCGCCAAGCTCACACCCGTGCTCGCGATCCTGTTCTTCGTGCCCGCGATGAACCTCGCCGGCATCCCGCCGCTGTCGGGGTTCCTCGGCAAGGTCGGGCTGCTGCAGGCCGGCGTCGCGGTCGGCACGCCGCTCGCGTACGTGCTCGTCGTCGGGTCCGTCGTCACGTCGCTGCTCACGCTGTACGCGCTGGTCAAGGCGTGGAACAAGGCGTTCTGGCAGACCCCGCCCGTCGAGCGCCCGCCCGTGCGGCTGCCGTTCGGCATGGTCGGCCCGGCCGCCGCGCTCGTCGCCGTGGGCCTGGCCCTGACGTTCGCCGCCGGCCCGCTCTACGCGTACACCGAGCGGGCCGCCGTCGCGCTCACGGAGAAGACGCCGTACATCGACGCGGTCCTGCCCGACGGGCAGCGCGGCAAGGGCGTGTCCGCGACGTTCGACGAGGACGACGTGGCCGGTGCGGAGCCGGGTGCGGAACCCGGTGCGGAGCCCGGTGCGGAGCCCGGCGCGGAGCCCGGTCCCGGGGCCGGCGCGGACGACGGGAGCCACGGATGAGCCTGCACCCGCGCCGCGCCCGGTGGCGCACCCAGTGGGCGACCGTCGTGTGGCTCACGGTCGTCTGGGTGTTCCTGTGGGGCGACCTGTCCGTCGGCAACGTGCTCGCAGGGATCGTGCTCGGGTGCGTCATCACGAGCGGCCTGCGGATGGCGCCCATCTGGTTCCACGGGCACCTGCGGTTCTGGCCGCTCGTGCACCTGGTCGCCCGGTTCGCCGTCGACCTCGTCAAGGCGTCGTTCGAGGTCAGCCTCATCGCGCTGCGCCCCCGGTACACGCCGCACGGCGCCGTCATCGGCGTGCAGCTGCGCAGCCACTCCGACCTGTACCTCACGCTCACCGCCGAGCTCTGCTCGCTGGTGCCCGGCTCGCTGGTCGTCGAGGCGCACCGGCTCACCGGGATGCTCTACCTGCACGTGCTCGACGTGCGGCAGTCCGGCGGCATCGAGGCGGCCCGGCAGGCCGTGCTCGACCAGGAGGCACGCGTGCTGCGCGCGTTCGCGTCCGACGAGGAGCTCGCCGCCGCCCATCTCGTGGCGGTGGGCCAGTGAACGTCGTCGTGATCGTGTGCTCGGTGCTGCTTGTCGTGGGCGCCGGGCTGGCCATCGTCCGGGCCGAGAAGGGTCCGTCGATGCTCGACCGGACGATCGCGCTCGACATCGTCGTCACCACGATGCTCGCCGGCATCGCCCTGTACGCGGCGGTGTACCGGCGGGCCGACGTGGTGCCGATCCTCGTCGTCCTGTCGCTCGTCGGGTTCGTGGGGTCCGTGACGATCGCGCGGTTCGCCGCCGTCGAGCCCGAGGGCGAGGGCCGCGTGCGGACACGTGAGGAGATCGCCGCCGAGGAGGCTGCGCGGCGGGCCGCCGACGAGTCCGAGCGGGCCGCGGCCGAGCAG
>JAEWCA010000185.1 GCA_023390875.1 Actinomycetes bacterium | reverse complement strand
GGGGTGGGCTGCGCCGCCGGGGTCGCCTCGCTGAGCGGCGTGCAGCCCGGCGGCGGCGCGAACGGCACCGCGGGGTCGAGCACGACGGCGTCCGCGGCCTTGAGCTCCGCGAAGTCGCTGCCGAGCGACAGGTCGACGCTGGGGTCGGTGGGGTCCTTCGCGACGAGCAGCAGGACCGCCCCGTCGAGCTGGGCCGCGAGCGTGTACGCCTGCGCGACACCGGCCGTGCCGAACGCGATCTGCGCGACGCCCGAGTACGGCTGGCCGTTCTGCGTGGTCCCCACGTGGAACCCGCGCTCGCTCAGCACCTCGGCCGTGGCCGCCGCGAGGCGCACCCGGCTCGTCGAGTTGTAGACGTTGACCGTGATCTGGTCGTACGGCACCGGGACGGCGCCCTCGGGCGGGCACGGACCGGCCGCGTCGGCCGCCGTGGGGCTGGGGGACGCGGTGCTGAAGCCCCGGCCCATCAGCGGCACGTCGAGGCTGCCCGTGTACACCGCGGCGGCACCGAGACCGACGACCGCGAGGCCTGCCAGCAGCACCCCGAAGATCACGGCCTGCCGTTCGTGCATGTGCCGGCGCCGCAGCGCCCGCCCGCGGTCCTGGTCGCTCACTCGATCACCAGGACGCGCGCGTGCAGGACGGGACGCTGCTGGAGCGCCGCCCGGACGGCGCGGTGCAGGCCGTCCTCGAGGTACATGACGCCCTTGTACTGCACGACGTGCGCGAACAGGTCGCCGTAGAACGTCGAGTCCTCCGCGAGCAGCGCCGTGAGGTCGAGCGTCCGCTTGGTCGTCACGAGCTCGTCGAGACGCACCACCCGCGGAGCGACCTCGGCCCACTGCTTGGGGGTCTCGAGCCCGTGGTCCGGGTAGGGCCTGCCCTCGCCCACCGCCTTGAAGATCACGGGGGGAGTCTAGGGGGAGCCCCACCTGTCGGACGGCCCGCTCCAGGGTGAGCCGCCCGACAGCGCGGGTGGTTCACCCGCCGAGACCCCTCTGGGCCGCCTCCAGCGCGATGTCGTGCGCGCGCTCGAGCGAGCCGGCGGCGTCCGTCTGCTCCCATGCCGACTGCGAAGCCTCGAGGAACAGCGCGACGCCGAGGTTGTAGTCGGCGAGCCACGGGTCGGGGTGCGGTCCGCTCGGCCACGGGCCCCAGCCGCCCGGCGGCCGCGGAGGCGTCGGGCACCAGTCGTCGAGGTCCGGGTCGAACGCGAGGCGCAGCTGGGTCGCCGTGCGGGCCAGCCGGAACAGGTCCTGACCCGCCTGGAAGCCGACAGCCAGCGGCGGCAGCGGCTGCGGGTTGAGCTCGGCGGCCGCGTGCGTGTGCGCCACGTGCGCCGGCAGCCCGACCTGGAGGCCGCCGTACGGGCCGTGCGGGTTGCCCAGGATGTCGAAGATCTCGGGGTGGATGCGGCCGATCAGGTAGATCGCCGCCTTGGTCAACGCCATCGTCGCCTCCTCGTCCACGGACGGCCGGCGCCTCGCGGGCGGGGCCGTCGGGCGCCGGGCGGCACCCGACGAGGAGGAGGTCGGCCCTCGCGGGCCAGATACGGCGGCGGACGCGTCAGACGCGGTACAGGGCCGTCACGGGGCAGGCGAACAGGTCGCGGTCGGGGCGCCCGACGCTGTTGAGGTGGCGCACGATGATCGCGTACGACCGGGGCAGCGACACCGACGCGTACGGGATGTTGTGCGCCTGGCAGTACGCCTTCACGAGCGGCTGCGCGCGACGCAGGCTCGGGCGCGGCATCGACGGGAACAGGTGGTGCTCGACCTGGTGGTTGAGCCCGCCCATGAGCACGTCGACCCAGCGGCCGCCGCCGATGTTGCGGCTCGTGAGCACCTGCCGGCGCAGGAAGTCGATCCGGGCGTCCTTGGGGATCAGGGGCATGCCCTTGTGGTTCGGCGCGAACGACGCGCCCATGTAGAAGCCGAACAGCGCGAGCTGCACCGCGAGGAACACCACGGCCTTCACGGGCGACATCACGGCCAGCACGAGCGCGAGGCCGCCGACCAGGCGCACCGCGAGCATCGAGATCTCGACGCCCCGCCGCTCCATCGGCTCGCGCGACGTCACCCGGCGGACCGCGGCGACGTGCAGGGCGGCACCCTCGAGGAACAGCAGCGGGAAGAAGAACCAGCCCTGCTTGCGCAGGAACCAGCGGTGCAGACGGCTGCGGCGCCGCTCGATGTCCTCGGGCGTGAACGCGATGACCTCGAGGTCGATGTCGGGGTCGGCGCCGACCTGGTTCGGCTTGGCGTGGTGCCGCGTGTGCTTGTGCTGCCACCACCCGTAGCTCAGCCCGACGAACAGGTTCGCGAGCACCAGGCTGGCCCACGTGTTGGCGCGGCCGTTGGAGAAGATCTGCCGGTGCGCGGCGTCGTGCCCGAGGAACGCGACCTGCGTGAGGCCGACGGCGGCGGCGACCGCGACGGCGATCTGCCACCACGAGTCGCCGACCAGGACGAGGGCGGCGACGAGGGCCGCCATGCCCAGGACGGCCGCGGAGAGGCGGGCCGCGTAGTGCCCCGGCCGGCGGCGCATCAGGCCTTCGGCCTGGACCCGGCGGGTGAGCTCGGTGAAGTCGCTGACGGCCCGGTCGCGGGGGCGCGTCGGCGTCGCGACGGTCGTGTCGATCGTCATGGCGTGTCCGTCCTGTCGTCCCTGCGCGGGTGGTGCTCAGGGAGGTGGCGAGAGCGGACTACGGGCCTCGTCGTCCGGTGGATATACGTCGAGACCCCGGCCGCGCAGGCCGGGGTGTCGACGGTTGGTCAGTGGTGAGCGTAGATCACAGAGGCGTGATGTTCGAGGCCTGCGGGCCCTTGGGGCCCTGCGTGACGTCGAACTGGACCTTCTGGTTCTCCTCGAGCGTGCGGTAGCCGCTCGTCGCGATGGCCGAGTAGTGCGCGAAGACGTCGGGGCCGCCGTCCTCGGGGGCGATGAAGCCGAAGCCCTTCTCAGCGTTGAACCACTTCACGGTGCCAACAGGCATGATGCTCTCTTCTCTCAGGTGCGTACTGACAACCCCGTCTGACCGGGACCGGTGATCACGGTGGTCGTCGTCCGTCCGTCGAGGAGTCCTCGAGAACGTCGTGCCGGGTCTCCCGCGGCGGTCATGACAAGCGATGCACAGCGACTACGAGGAACACCGTACGGCACGCATGCCCCAGATGGGAAAGGTCACACCGAAACGCGACGTCGGGGACGGGGGCGTGCGGTACCCGTCAAGGCTCGGGGCGCGGGCGTCAAGGAACCGTCAAGGAGTGCCGTCGGGGCGCTGACCCGGGCTTACACCTGAGGAGCGGGCCCTCCCGGGGCCTGTCCGGTGCGGTCCGAGGGACCGTCCCGGCCGCTCGTCGGAGGTGCCTGACATGGCCGACCTGGCCTTCCTCGCGCTGACCGTGGCGTTCTTCGCCGCCGTCGCGCTCGTCGCCCGCCGGGCGGACCGGTCATGAGCGCGGCGGACGTCGCCGGGCTCGTCGTGGCCGCCGCGCTGCTGGTCTACCTCGTCGTGCAGCTGCTGCGCTCGGACAAGGTGCGGTGAGCGGGCCGGTGGTCGCCGTCGCCCAGGTGGGGCTCGTGGTGCTGGTGCTCGCGCTCGCGCACCGGCCGCTCGGCGAGTACATGGCGCGGGTGTTCACGTCGCCGCGGCACCTCGCCGTCGAGCGGGCGGGGTACCGGGTGATGCGGGTGGACCCGGACGCGGAGCAGCGGTGGAGCACGTACCTGCTGTCGCTGCTCGGGTTCTCGATGGCCGGCGTGCTGCTGCTGTACGGGCTCGCGCGGCTGCAGGGCTTCCTGCCGCTCTCGCTCGGCATGGACGGGTTCGACCCGGCGGGCGCGTGGAACACCGCGGTCTCGTTCGTGACGAACACGAACTGGCAGTGGTACTCGGGCGAGGCCGCCGCGGGGCACCTGCTGCAGATGACGGGCCTCGCGGTGCAGAACTTCGTGTCCGCGGCGGTCGGGCTCGCCGTCGCGGTGGCCCTGGTGCGCGGGTTCGTGCGGTCCGGGACCGACGGGCGGGTCGGCAACTTCTGGTCCGACCTGGTGCGCGGGTCGGTGCGTGTGCTGCTGCCGCTCGCGTTCGTCGCCGCCGTGGTGCTCATCGCCGGGGGCGTGATCCAGAACTTCTCGGGCCACACGGAGATCACGACGCTCGCGGGCGGGACGCAGCACGTGCTCGGCGGGCCGGTCGCGTCGCAGGAGGCGATCAAGGAGCTCGGCACGAACGGCGGCGGCTTCTTCAACGCCAACTCCGCGCACCCGCTCGAGAACCCGGCGCCGTGGACGAACGTCGTCGAGGTCGTGCTGCTCCTGCTGGTGCCGTTCTCGCTGCCGCGCACGTTCGGCGTGATGGTCGGCGACCGTCGCCAGGGGTGGGCCGTGCTCGCGACGATGGGGACGCTGTGGGCCGGTGCCGTGGCGCTGCAGACCTGGGCGGAGACCGCCGGGCCGGGGCTCGCGCCGCTGGCCGCCGGTGGGGCTCTCGAGGGCAAGGAGGTGCGCTTCGGTGCGGCCGCGTCCGCGCTGTTCGCGGCGTCGACGACGGGCACGTCGACCGGGGCCGTCAACGCGATGCACGACTCCCTGACCGCGCCGGGCGGCGGCGTGACGATCGTCAACATGCTGCTCGGCGAGGTCGCACCGGGCGGTGTCGGCACCGGGCTGTACGGGCTGCTCGTGCTCGCGGTCGTCACCGTGTTCCTCGCCGGGCTCATGGTCGGGCGGACGCCCGAGTACCTCGGCAAGAAGATCGGCCGCGAGGAGATCACGCTCGTCGCGCTGTCCGTGCTGACGATGCCCGCGATCGTGCTCGTCGGCACCGCGGTGGCGATCGCGACGCCCGCCGGGCGGGCCGGGATCCTCAACGGCGGGCCGCACGGCCTGTCCGAGGTGCTGTACGCGTTCGCGTCGGCCGGCAACAACAACGGGTCCGCGTTCGCCGGGCTCACCGTCGCGACGCCGTTCTACAACGTGCTCCTCGGGCTCGCGATGCTCGCGGGCCGGTTCGTGCCCATCGCGCTCGTCCTCGCACTGGCCGGGCGGCTGGCGTCGCAGCGGAGCACGCCCGCGAGCGCCGGGACGCTGCCGACGCGCGGGCCGCTGTTCGTCGGCCTGCTCGTGTCGGTGACGCTCGTCGTCGTCGGCCTCACGTTCGTCCCCGTCCTGTCCCTCGGTCCCGTCGTGGAGTCGCTGTCATGAGCACCGTCCTGGAAGCCGCGCCCGCGCGGCCGTCTGCGCCGCACCGGGTGCCGGGTGCGC